>JBIIKT010000062.1:0-5989 GCA_044233055.1 Microbacteriaceae bacterium | reverse complement strand
CTCCGGTGCGGGCGCTAGCCCCACCGAAATACCTGCGGCGGCTGCCGCGGAGACTGCCGCACCGCCCGCTCCAACTGTTGCACCTCCTGCGCCTCCGGCTGCGGCGCCGGTCGCCGCACCTCCTGCGCCTCCGGCTGCGGCGCCGGTCACCGCACCTCCTGCACCTCCTGCACCTCCTGCGCCTGTCGCAGCGCCAGCACCTCCTGCACCGGTTGCGGCTCCTCCCGCACCTTCGGCACCGGCCGGTGCGATCACGCCGGCCGAAGCACCGATTGCCACAGCACCGTCAGCCACGGTACCTCCTGCCGCGACCACACCCTCCGTCGCGAACTCTGGCTACGTCACCCCCATCGTGCGCAAGTTCGCCAGCGAACAGGGTGTGGACCTTTCGAGCGTCACCGGCACCGGAATCGGTGGCCGCATTCGTCGGGAAGATGTCCTTCACGCGGTGCCCGCCTCGGGCGTGGTTGCCCCGGTCAAGCCCCGGACACCTCTCACTGTGTCCGCTCTTCGCGGCACGTCGGTTCCGATGTCGCGACTGCGCAAGGTTGTTGCGGAACGTGCTGTTGCCTCCATGCAGCAGACCGCTCAACTCACCACTGTTGTCGAGGTCGACGTGACACGGGTTGCGCAACTGCGTGACCGAGTCAAGAGCGCTTTTCTCCAGCAGACGGGCGTCAAACTGAGTTTTATGCCCTTCTTTGCGGTCGCCGCGGCGGAGGCGCTTCAGGCCTACCCCGTGATCAACGCCTCGGTGGATGGCGACAACATCGTGTACCCGGCTTCCGAGAACATGTCAATCGCCGTGGATACCGAGCGTGGGCTCCTCACACCGGTCATTCGTGACGCCGGCAGCCTGAACATTGCCGCGTTTGCCGCAGCTATCGATGACGTTGCCGTTCGCACCCGTGCCAATGAACTCAAGCCGGACGAGCTTTCCGGCGGCACGTTCACCCTGACCAACACGGGCTCTCGCGGCGCCCTGTTTGATACGCCCGTAGTCTTCTTGCCTCAGCTCGCTATCCTCGGAACCGGAGTTGTCACGCGTCGTCCCGTCGTGGTGACGTCAGAGGGTCAAGACTTCATCGCCGTTCGCTCCATGGTCTTCCTCGCACTGTCTTACGATCACCGCATTATCGACGGTGCTGACGCGGCTCGCTTCCTTACCGCTATGAAAGAGCGCCTCGAAGAGGGCGACTTCGAGGGCATCCTAGGTATTTAGCCAACAACGAGCGATTCCTTACGGCGCACCTGAGGCTTCGGGATAGGTTTCGCGCACGATCCACGAGTCGGCAGAACGCTCGAGGACAGCAATGTCTCCGGGGCCTTGACCCGACCGAGCAGGCACGCGGACAAGGATGAAGTCCCCCAGCGAGCTCAGGGGCGCCAGGGGTTCAATCGAGGTCGAACGTTCTGACGCTGACGGCGTCTGTGTTGGGAGCGACAACGAACCAACAGGGTCATTTGAGAACGGGTTTGACACTCCCGCCGACACCGTGTTCGACGGGGTTGTCGGCACCAGTGCCACCACGGCGACCACGGCAACCACCCCGGCAATGGCAGCGAGAACAAGGGGCCCGCGTCTCGCTCGCTTGACCAGCCCCGTAACTCTTGCCAGGAGCGAGTTGTTCTCGTCGGGAACGGGATTCGGAGGATTCGATGCGGCAGCAGTTGCCTCTTCCATGTGGCGCCACGACTCCACAAGTTCTGGCGGTGTGGTGAGTCCAATGTGAAGAGGTTTGTCGTGGTCGGGTTCAACAGCGTTGTTAGTGGTTCTGGCAACAATCGCTACTCGCCCACCATCGGACAGCGACGAAAAATCCTGGGCCGCTGAACAGACAATCCTCTGTTGCTCCTGTGGGAGCTCATCGAGAAAGACCAGCTCCACAAGTGAGGGCGCAAGCGCGTGCCCCAAGAAGCGCCCCTGAGCAAGTTGGCGTCCGACCCGGTATCCGCCGACGGTGCGAGGATGACCTGTTTCGTTCACGACGTCAGCATGCTCCCTCAACACGACTTCACGGCCGCGACGTGTGTTGCCCGTGTACGAGTTGATCCAGAGCAAGTTGTGCAGGACGCACGCGTAGACTGAACTCGTGCTGGACGTTCAGATCCTGGGGCTCGACACCGATGCGGTGAACTATCGCGACGCGTGGAATCTTCAACGACGCGTGCACCGGGACGTCGTTGCAGGACGCGTTCCCGACACACTGCTTCTCCTCGAGCACACGAGTGTCTACACGGCCGGAAAGCGCACCGCGCCAGACGAACGTCCGACAGACGGCACCGAGGTCATCGACGTTGATCGTGGCGGCAAGATTACGTGGCACGGACCCGGACAACTGGTGGGCTATCCCATCCTCCGACTCGCCGACCCGGTGGACGTCGTCGCTCACGTTCGGCGACTCGAAAGCTTCCTCATTGAACTCCTGAACGGCTATGGCGTTGTGGGCGAGCGAGTGGACGGGCGCAGCGGTGTGTGGGTCCGGCGCGACTTAGGGTTCAACAAGATTGCCGCCATCGGCATACGCGTTGCCGAAGGTGTCACCATGCACGGTTTCTCTCTCAACTGCTCAAACTCCCTCGACGCTTACGCGAACATTGTCGCGTGCGGGATTCGGGATGCCGGAGCAACAACACTTTCCCTCGAAACGGGAAGAAAAATCACCCCGTCAGACGTTATCGACACTGTACGCAGCGCCTTCGTGGCCGAGTTTGAAGGAATCCATGAGTACAACTGAAGGTCGCAAACTTCTCCGCCTCGAGGTTCGCAACGCCGAGACTCCCATCGAGCGCAAGCCCGAGTGGATTCGCACGACGGCCAAGATGGGGCCCGAGTATCAAGCGATGCAGTCGCTGGTCAAGTCTGAGGGACTCCACACGGTGTGCCAGGAGGCCGGCTGTCCCAACATCTATGAGTGCTGGGAGGATCGCGAAGCCACCTTCTTGATTGGTGGATCGCAGTGCACCCGGCGATGCGACTTCTGCCAGATCGACACGGGCAAGCCAGATGACTTTGACGCGGACGAGCCTCGACGGGTCGGCGAGTCCGTCGCGACCATGAAACTGCGCTACGCAACGGTCACTGGCGTTGCCCGAGATGATCTCGACGACGAGGGGGCGTGGCTGTACGCCGAGACCATCCGCGAGATTCACCGCCAGTCCCCCGGCACGGGCGTCGAAATTCTCGTTCCCGACTTCTCCGGCAACCCCGAACTTTTGGGGCTGGTGTTCGATGCAGCCCCCGAGGTTTTTGCCCACAACGTCGAGACCGTTCCGCGAATCTTCAAACGCATCCGTCCCGCATTTCGCTACGACCGCTCTCTCGACGTGATCACGCAGGGGCGCAACGCAGGACTCATCACAAAGTCGAATCTCATCCTGGGAATGGGCGAGGAACGCGCCGAAATCTCCGAGGCCCTTCGCGACCTCTATGCCGCGGGCACTGACATCATCACCATCACGCAGTACCTGCGCCCCAGCGCGCGTCACCACCCGGTGGAGCGTTGGGTGCACCCGGACGAGTTCGTCGAGCTCAAGCAAGAGGCCGAGGCTCTGGGCTTCTTGGGTGTGCTGTCGGGTCCGCTCGTGCGCAGTTCGTATCGTGCCGGCAGGCTTTACGCTCAGTCCATGACAGCCCGTGGACACGCGATTCCTGAGCACCTGGCCCACCTCGCCGCGGAATCGGCGGGATTCTCTCAAGCCGTTTAGCTGTTCGGGCAGGTCCCCGCGCAACGGCCTGCGCCGGTATTGTTGACCCATGGCAAAAAAGAACCGAGAACCAGGTCAGCTTGCTCAGTTGTGGCAGGTCTTTCAGGTCACCCGCAAGCACAACCCGCTCGTCACCCTGTGGACGCTTCTGTGCATCCTCGGGCCAATTGCCCTGGCCGTCGTGGGAAGTCTCATCTTTTCCGAGGGCAACATCATCAACTGGATTATCTGGGTGGTCCTCGGCGTTCTCGTGGGCATTCTGCTCGGCCTCATTGTGATGGGTCGCATTGCCGAGTCCACCGCCTACCGCCAGATGCAGGGCAAGCAGGGAGCCTCTGGTGCCGTGCTGTCGGGTGCCCTCCGCCGAGGATGGATCACAAGCGACCAGCCCATCGCCGTGAATCCCAAGACACTCGACGCGGTTTTTCGCGCCATCGGCCGAGCCGGCGTCGTACTCGTGATTGAGGGACCCACTGCCCGCACGCAGCGCCTGTCCGACGATGAGCGCCGCAAGTGTGTGCGCCTTCTTCCCAACGTTCCCGTCACTGTCGTGAACGTTGGCCCCGATGCCTCGTCGGTTCCCCTGACGCAACTTTCCAAGCGCATCAAAAAGCTACCCAAGGTGCTCACGAAGGCCGAGGTTTCGGTTGTCTCGAGGCGCATGTCGTCACTCGGTAACGACATGCCTATCCCCAAGGGAATCGACCCCAACCGCATCCGTAGCATGGGACGCCCGCGCTAGATGAGAGCACCCCTACGGGCGCGGACCGGTTCGCACAAGAACCGTTCCCGCAATCTTGTCGTGGAATCCGCGTTGGTCTGAATCCCACACCAGCGCCGGCACGACAAGGGCGAGGAGCAGGCTCCGCACCACGGGTCGCCACACACCGACCCAACCCCCGCGGAGAGGCATCACCGCAAGACCCACACTGCGATGCCCGATGCTTCCGCCCAGTGCGGCAATGCCAACGATTTGAAGCACTACGAAGATACCGAGAGTGGCAAACTGGCCGGCGCCCGGCTGTGTCAACGCGGGCAAACCAAGCCAGATGAGGGCGATCACGTATGCGATGGCCCAATCGATCATGAGAGCCCCGATTCGACGACCGAGGCGACCGACCGACCGATAACCCGTTTCGGGCAATCCCCATCTTTTTCCGGGGTATCCGGGTTGGCCCGGACTCGTTGAGGAACTCACCTCTTCATCCTAGGCATCGCGTGGAGTGCGCACCGGCCACGTCGATTTCTCGGTCGAGGCCGAACTCTCACGTGGCGTAACATTGTTGAAACAATGGCGACACAACCGTGTCACGGCGCAACCGTAGAGTTGCGGTGCAAGCCATCTTGCAATCCCCCCATTCCTTCGACGAAGAGAAGAATTCCTATGTTCACAAACTCCTCCGAAGTCCTTTCTTTTATCAAGGACAACGACGTCAAGTTCCTCGACATTCGCTTCTGTGATTTGCTCGGTGTGCAGCAGCACTTCAACATTCCCGCGCACACGGTGGATGAAGAATTCTTCACCGTTGGCCAGTTGTTCGATGGTTCGTCGATCCGCGGGTTTGCCTCGATTCACGAATCAGACATGCAGCTGATTCCCGATGTGTCGACCGCATACCTCGACCCCTTCCGTGAGCTCAAGACCCTCATCATGGTGTTTGACATTTACAACCCACGTAACGGCGAGATCTACGGCCGTGACCCGCGCCAGGTTGCCAAGAAGGCAGAGAAGTACCTCGCCTCGACGGGCATCGCCGACACCGCCTTCTTTGCTCCCGAAGCCGAGTTCTTCGTCTTCGACGACGTTCGCTATGAGGTCAGCCAGAACCGCAGCTTCTACTCGGTTGACTCGTCCGAAGCGGCCTGGAACACCGGTCGCGAGGAGGAGGGCGGAAACCTCGCCAACAAGACTCCCTACAAGGGTGGCTACTTCCCCGTCTCGCCGGTCGACCAGCACGCCGACATGCGCGACGACATGTGTATCAAGCTCGAGGAAGCGGGCCTCATTCTGGAGCGCTCGCACCACGAGGTGGGCACCGCCGGTCAGGGAGAGATCAACTACCGCTTCGACACCATGGTCAAGGCCGCAGACGACATCCTCAAGTTCAAGTACGTGATCAAGAACACGGCGCTGGAGTGGGGTAAGACCGCGACGTTCATGCCCAAGCCTCTTTTCGGTGACAACGGTTCGGGCATGCACACCCACCAGTCACTGTGGAGCGACGGCAAGCCCCTGTTCTACGACGAGAACGGCTACGGCGGACTGAGTGACATCGCGCGC
>JBIIKT010000061.1:0-5998 GCA_044233055.1 Microbacteriaceae bacterium | reverse complement strand
GTCTCACCGGGTCTTCGTGCTCATGGGTGACGGCGAAACGGGCGAGGGCTCGGTGTGGGAAGGCGCCATGGCGGCCCGCAGCAGCGAGCTCGGAAACCTGGTCGCCATCATCGACCGAAACCGACAACTCATGACCAGCCACGCGGAAGAACGTGTTGCCCTCGAGCCCTATCCCGACAAGTGGGCCGCCTTCGGCTGGAACGTCATCATGGCCGACGGTCACGATATGGCCAGTTTGGTTTCTGCGCTGGACGGACTTCCCCCATCCTCAAGCGACCGCCCGACCGTGATCATCTGCGAGACCATCAAGGGCAAGGGCGTCGACTTCATGGAGCGCAACCTGGCGTGGCACGCCGGCTCGCTCGGCCAGGAAGACCTCGCCAAGGCGATGGCGTCGCTCGAATCCACCCGTGCGTCGAAGGGATCGAAATAATGCCCGTTACCTTTACCTTCGGCGAGTGGTTCTCCGCTCGAACAATTATTGGCCAGACGCTCGCCGACCTCGGCGAGGAGTACCCCAACCTCTGGACGGTCACGCCCGACATCGGCATGACCCTCGTTGAGTTCCGTGAGAAGTTCCCGGATCGGTTTATCGACGTCGGACTTGCCGAGCAGGCCGCCGTTGGCGTTGCCGCCGGCTTGGCCTACGAAGGCAACATTCCGGTTGTTTCGGGAATGCTCCCCTTTTTGAGCATGCGCACCGTGGAGCAGATTCGCTCCGACGTCTGTTACCCCAACCTGCCGGTAAAAATCATCGGCACGCACGGCGGACTCGTCGGCAACGGCGGATCAACGCACTACGCCGTCGAAGACCTCTCGCTCATGTGCAGCCTGACGAACATGACCGTGACATCGATTGGCGACCCGCTCATGGTCGGTGACATTCTTCGGCAGTCCATGAAGATGGCCGGCCCGATCTACATTCGTCTCGGCGTGGGCAAGAGCGACCAGGCGATCTACGAACCGGGCACGCACGACATCAAAATCGGCAAGGGCATCGTGGCGCGCGAGGGCTCGGACGTCACCCTGTTCGCTCACGGCACCACCGTTGCCCAGGCCCTCGAGGCGGCAGACGCCCTAGAGAAGGACGGCCACTCGGTTCGGGTTGTCGACATGTTCACCCTCAAGCCCATCGATGCCGATCTCATCGAAAAGTGCGCCAAGGAGACCGGCGGACGATTTGTTGTCGTCGAGGATCACCTGGCCTACGGCGGCCTCGCCTCGCGCATCGCCGACGTGGTTGTCGATCGCGGCATCAACCTCACGGCCTTCAGGCGCTTGGGCATCCCCCAGGTCTTTGCCGGGTTTGGCAACGACGAAGAGTTGCGCGACAAGCACGGCTATGGCTTGAGCGCCACGATTGATGCCGTCAAGGCAGTTATCGGAGCAAAGGCCTAACCGTGCGCACGCCCCCCATGTCGTGCCTGGTCAACGTCTTTATCGACGGGCCGACACCCCAGGAGCTGCCCGGCATGTTGGATGCGCTCGCCGAGCTGGGTTACACGTACGTGGTGTTGCCCCCCATGGATCCGGCGGCCACCGACGCCGCGTGGATTCGCGGGCTGTGTGCTGAGCGTTCACTGCTGCCCATCACCATGTGTGGCGGTATGGCGCCCGAGTCACAGGTCGGTTCTGTCGACGCAGAGGAACGCGCCGCAGGTGCCGCAGGGCTCCGGGCTCTCGTGGACTTCGCGGTTGCGCTCGGCTCGCCGCAGCTCAACGGTGTTCCCTATGGAGTTTTTGGTCACCCCATGGCGCCAACATCGCCCGACTATTTTGCGCGGGCCGCCCGCGAAGTCGGTGCCGCCGCTGACTATGCCCACGAGCACGGCGTCACCATGACGTTCGAGGTGCTGAACCGGTACGAGACGTCGGTGGTGAACACGGCCGCGCAGGCCATGGAGTTCGTGGCGCAGAGTGGATCAGATCACCTAATGATTCACTTGGACACTTTCCACATGGCCATTGAGGAGGCCGACATGCTGGCCGCCATCGATCACGCTCTGCCCAAGCTGGGATATCTCGAGCTGGGTCAGTCGGGTCGCGGAATGCTGAGCACGGGAATCGTGGATAACGCCGCCGTGGTTCGTCACGTCGTCGCTTCGGGCTACAACGGCCCGATTGGTGTGGAAGCTTTTAGTCGTTCCATCCTGCCGTCGTTTGTTTCCGACGCCCTCGCGATCTGGCGCTCGCCCTACGAATCTGGCCGGGATCTGGCGGCCGAGGCCGCGCGAATCATGAAACAGGACTCTCACAAGACAGCGATGTAGGAAGCGCGGCCGCCGGCACGCCAGAATGTAGTCATGGAATCTGTACCCGCTGGCTTGCCGGACGAGCTGCGCGACATCGCGTCGGACATCGCGCGTGAAGCGGGCGAGTTCGCCCGCACCATGCGTCTTTCTGGCGTGGACATCGCCGGACAGAAATCAAGCTCGGTGGACATCGTCACGAAAGCGGATCAGGCCACCGAGAAACTGATTCGCGAGCGCCTCGCCGAATGTCGACCGCACGACGCGATTTTCGGCGAAGAGGGGGCCACCACCGCGGGAACATCGGGACTCACGTGGGTGGTGGATCCGATTGACGGCACCGTCAACTACCTGTACGGCATTCCGGCGTGGGGTGTGAGTGTCGCGGTTGTCGAGGGGGACGCAGATCCCGCAACCTGGACAGCGTTGGCGGGCGCCGTGGCAAATGCATCGACGGGCGAGCTTTTCTCGGCAGCACTCGGACTCGGGGCCACCTGCAACGACCGTGCGCTCTCAGTCTCATCGTCTACCGACCTCGCCACGTCACTGGTTTCGACGGGCTTCGCGTACAGCTCTGAGGTGCGGGCTCATCAGGGCAACATGATGAACACGATTCTGCCCCGGGTTCGTGACATCCGCCGGATCGGCGCGTGTTCTCTTGATCTGTGCGATGTCGCTGACGGTCGGGTGGACGCGTTCTTCGAACAGACACTTTCGCCATGGGATCACGCCGCCGGGGCGCTCATCGCGCGCGAGGCCGGCGCGGTGATTACCGGCTTTCCGGGTGAAAAGGAGAGCAGGGGACTTCTCGTTGCTGCAGCCCCGGGGATTCACGCGGCGCTTCTCAGCCTCATTGTTGAGGCGGGCGCGGGCCAGCTTCCCGGGCTGTGAATTTCCTCAGGAGGGTTTCCTCAATTGGCAAGAGAGGCACCCACCCGGGTATCCTTTATCAAATCGTAACAATTGCCCCACACCGTTTTGGCGTGTGGTGCTTCAGCCGGGAGTCACGTGAACGAGCACACACCGTACGTTAGCCGCAAGGAGCTTCGCCGTCGCGAAGCTGCTGCCGCGGCGAACGCCGCGGCAGCCGGCGTCACCCCCCAGCCTGAGTTAGCAGCCGCTCCTCCGAGTGGACAGACATCGGCGATGATGCAACCGACTCACCCCGTAGGTTCACAAGCCGTCAGTGTTCCCATGCCGACCTCGCCTCTCACGACATCGTCAATCACGCCCGCTGAGGCCGCCGGAGCTCCTTCCGCCGCGATTCCGGGTATGGGTAAGGGAATGACCGCCGCGCGGTCGACCGATCCCGACACGGCGGTGCGCGCTTCGAACACCACCCGGGCGCGCATGGCCCGGGCTGTTGATCGCCCGTCCACCACCAACCCCTCGGGCCGCAAACGAAAGCGCCGCACGGCTCGACCCACACGACGCGAAACGTTGGCCCGCGGCCGTAGCGCGGCTCCGGTGTTGGCCATGCTCTTCGTGGGCGGCCTCGCACTGGTGACGGCCTTGCCGGCCAACGCTCAATTCCAGAACTCGTCCTCCGTGGCATCCATCAACGGCGGCTTGCAAAGTGAAGAGAATCTCGCCGCGACCGCCAAATTCCTCGACGGTCAGACTCTTGAAGCAAGTGGAGGCACCGCTATTGCCAATCGCGATTCCGTTTCGGCAACGACGCTGCGCTCGTCCTTCAGCCGTTACACCTCGGCAACGTATGTCAACAATCCTCAGGGCACGATTCAGTGGCCGTTCTCCGTCACGGTGCCCATCTCTGATCTCTTTGGCTATCGCATTCCCCCCTGCGGATGGTGTTCTTCCGACCACAAGGGCGTTGACTTTGACACCGGCGAGGGGTACCCGTTTCAGGCCATCGCCGACGGTGTCGTGACCAAGATAAACCTCCCCGACGACAACTCCCTGGGCACCTACGTTGTCGTTACGCACGACGTGAACGGCATGAGGTTCGACAGCTGGTACGCTCACGCGTCGCCCGGTTCAATCATGGTTAGCGTGGGGCAGGCGGTCACCGTCACCCAGATTCTGGGTCAGGTGGGCAACACCGGTGCATCCACCGGCTCGCACCTCCACCTTGAGATCCACGTCAACGGTGTTCCCGTCGATCCGTTTGCTTGGCTGACGGCGAACGCGGGTTAGAGGCGGAATGCGACGGTCTGTGACCAGCAAGCGCGACAAGTACTGGCGCGCTCGAACGGCTCCCGATGCGGTTGACGCAACGTCGGAAGTGCGAGATCAGAATCGGAAAGCTCTTCGCCGTCGACGTTCGAGTGTGGCGTCGCCCGCGAAGAACGAGGGAACGCGAAGCCGAGCGACCAGCCTGGGGCGCCGGTCGATCCGGACCGAGGCCAATCGCACACGTCGTTGGGCACCGCTACTCGCCTTCCTTTCGGTAGGTGGCTTGGCCGTCGTTGCGGGAATCCCCTCGTTTGCGGCCTCCGATTCTTCGAGTGATGCGTCTTTTCAGCGCGCTGCCGAGTCCGAGCAAAGTGTCACGGGCACGTCGGGTAGCCAAGGCGCTCAGCGAGACGGAATTTCAGCTATCTCCGGTTACGGGCGCGCTGGCGGCAGGTCACTCGCCAGTTTCACAAACAACCCCAACGGCACAATTCAGTGGCCCTTTGCGGTGACCGTGCCGATTTCAGATCTTTACGGTGCGCGGGAAGCGCCGTGCTCCGGATGCTCCACCATGCACGGCGGACTCGATTTCGATGCCGGCGAGGGTTACCCGATTCAGATCATTGCCGACGGCGTGGTCACGAAGGTCCAACCGTTGGACGACAACTGGGGCGATGGCGTATATGTCGAGATCACGCACAACGTGAACGGCCAGTCCATCCTGAGCCGCTATTGTCACCTGCTCGCGGGGTCAATCACGGTGAGCGAAGGCCAGTCGGTGAGCGTGGCGCAGTTTCTCGCCCAAGTGGGCGACACGGGTGCCACGACGGGAGCCCACCTGCACTTTGAAATTCACGTCAACGGTTCGTCCACAAACCCGTATACCTGGTTGAAGGAGAACGCCAACTAGTCACCGCGGGGCGCGCAGACTCGTCTCCCGTCGAGAGGCCGAGGCACAGACCGCGACCAAGAAAGCCCGTCGTAAGCGAGCGGCAGTTGCTGATAGTCTCTTACGGTGCCAGACGGCAGTTTGTCTAACGGCAGCGCCCCGATAGCTCAGTGGTAGAGCACTTCCATGGTAAGGAAGGGGTCGCGAGTTCAAACCTCGCTCGGGGCTCGCATCGAGATTTTCTCGGTTCATGGCTGGGTAGCTCAGTTGGTGAGAGCGCACGACTCATAATCGTGAGGTCGCGGGTTCGAATCCCGCTCCAGCTACAAATGACGACGACCCCCATTAAGGGGGTCGTCGTCATTTTCTGGCTGTTCGCTGTGGGATTCGAACCCGCTCGGGTTCTTGGGCCCACGGCTTTAGGCAAAGCGTAGCTTTGCGCCGGGGACCCGCTCCAGGCCTGGTCAGCAAGATTCCCGCGTCGTGCGCCGGGGACCCGCTCCACCGACCCGCTATCGCCGTGCCCGCTCAACCTGTACTAAACTGCTCGTATAATTTTTTTTGAGAGAGGGCCTAGTCAGTTGTCGTACGTTCGATCGAGTGAGTTTCTGAAAAGGCGCCAGTGGCTGACCCGAATTGCTGGCGTTGCGCTCGCCCTAGCGCTGGTGGCCGTGTTCTTTGCCCCCGCCGAACGCGCGGTGGCGGCGGAAACGTGGACGAGCGT
>JBIIKT010000060.1:0-6010 GCA_044233055.1 Microbacteriaceae bacterium | reverse complement strand
CGGCGAATAGGATTGGGTCATGGCGCCCACCTCAAAACTCGATGCTGTTATTGCGCTGGCCAAGAACCGCGGCTTTGTCTATCAGGCGGGTGAAATCTACGGCGGATCACGGTCGGCGTGGGACTACGGCCCCTTGGGCGTGGCTCTCAAGGAGAACATCAAGCGCCAGTGGTGGCGCGCCATGGTTCAGTCGCGCGACGACGTGGTGGGCCTTGACTCGAGCGTTATCCTGCCCCGTCAGGTATGGGAGGCGTCCGGCCACGTCGAGGTGTTTAGCGATCCGCTCGTAGAGTGCACGAGTTGTCATCGTCGTTTCCGCGAAGACCACCTGATTGAGGAGTTTGAGGAGCGCAAGGGCCGCGCTCCCGAGGGCGGCTTGGCGGGAGTGCCGTGCCCCAACTGCGGCAACAAGGAAACGTGGACCGAGCCGCGCGCCTTTTCGGGCTTGCTCAAGACGTTCCTCGGCCCCGTTGACGACGAGGCGGGCTTGCACTACCTGCGCCCCGAAACGGCTCAGGGCATTTTTGTGAACTTTGCGAACGTTCTGCAGTCGGCGCGCATGAAGCCCCCGTTCGGCATTGGCCAGATCGGCAAGAGCTTCCGCAACGAGATCACCCCCGGAAACTTCATTTTTCGAACGCGCGAGTTTGAGCAAATGGAGATGGAGTTTTTCGTGGAGCCCGGCACCGACGAGGACTGGCACCAGTACTGGATCGACCTGCGCCTGGCCTGGTACGTGGAGTTGGGCATTGACCCCGAGAACCTTCGCCTCTTCGAGCACGCTAAAGAGAAGCTGTCTCACTACGCCAAGCGCACCGTCGACATTGAGTACCGTTTTGGATTCTCCGGCTCGGAGTTTGGTGAACTTGAGGGCATCGCTAACCGCACCGACTTCGACCTCAAGACGCACTCGGAGCACTCGGGCAAAGACCTGAGCTTCTTTGACCAGACCAAGAACGAGCGCTGGATTCCGTTCGTGATTGAGCCGGCGGCGGGCCTCACCCGCTCGCTGATGGCCTTCCTGGTGGATGCCTACACCGAAGAGGAGGTGCCCAACGCGAAGGGCGAGCTGGACAAGCGCACCGTGCTCAAGCTCGATCCGCGCCTCGCTCCCGTGAAGGCCGCCGTCTTGCCACTCTCGCGGAATGATGAGCTTTCGCCCCTCGCTCGCGAGCTCGCCGCCCAGCTGCGCCAGTCGTGGAACATCGACTTCGACGACGCGGGCGCTATCGGTCGCCGATATCGCCGTCAAGACGAAATCGGAACGCCGTTCTGCATCACCGTCGACTTTGAGAGTCTCGAGGACAAGGCCGTCACCGTCCGCCACCGTGACACCATGGCGCAGGAGCGCATTCCCATGGCCGACCTTCCCGCTTTTCTTGCCACAGCGCTGATCGGCTCTTAGGCCAGGTCCCTCGCTCCGAAAGAGAGAACTGAGACGCAGGGTAAGTGCATGCCAAAGAACGCGCGTGAACGATTCGATGTCGCCGTGGTCTCGCGAGACCCTTCGGCGCTCGTGGCTGCCTGGGAGTGCGCGCGTATCGGCCTGCGCGTTATCGTGCTGGAACTTGCTGACGCCGAGCTCGGTGATGCACCGAGTAACGCCGGGGGGATCGTCGCGGGGCTGTGCTCCGACCTGGGCCTGAGCGTGACAATCCAAGACCCGCCGCGCGGCGAGGAGAACATTTACGGCATTCCGGCCAACCCCTTTTCGGCGGCTGTGCGCGACGTGATGGGTTGGCGCGGTGCGTGGCGCATCTACCTTGATCGGCTCATGCCCATCATGAGCCTGGGTAACGAGCGCAGTCTGCACCGACTGGTGCGCCGCCGCCTGGGGGCTCGCGCGCTTCGTCTCCTGGTGCAGCCACGACTGGCAAGCGACCTCGGCATAACGTCCGATGTCGACGTGGCCGATCTCGTTCCCGGGCTTAGCGAGGCCACAACGCGGGTGGGATCGCTCACTCTCGGCGTGATTGAGATGATGGCCGCCGACCCGGCTGCGGTGCAGCGGGTGGAGCTGTCGGGCGGAATGCCCGGGCTGCGGGCAGCACTGCACGAGCGACTCGACTACTTTGCGGTGACCCGGCATCGTGCGACCGCCGCGGACGTTGCGCCCGGCGCGAAACCCGACGACGACGCCACGCTCACGTTTTCGAGCACCGGCAGCCGGCCCGAGTCGGTTCGGGTATCCGCGCTCTTGGCGAGCCGGGATTTTGTCGTTCCGGTCGCGTCGACCAGCCTGCCTTCGGGGATTGTGGGCGTGAGCGAACGAACGCCCAGCATGCCAGCGGCTCTGCGCGCATCGCGTGAGGCTGCTGCCAGCGTTCGACAGGCACTGCTGTCTCGGTCAGAAAAACCTCCGGTAGGCCCCGTCGACCTAGGGGGCTAGGCTTGTCGCAGGGCGCATATGCGCTTCTGGGAATACTCGATGGGAGCCACCAATGAGGGGCAAACTTCTTTTCGTCGCCGGGTTGGCCGTGGGCTATGTTCTCGGTACGCGCGCCGGTCGTCAGCGCTACGAGCAGATCAAACTGGCCGCCAAGAACGTCTGGGAATCTGAGCCCGTGCAGTGGGCTGCCGGTCAGGCGCAAGATGCCGTTGCGGACGTTGCCGACAAGGCCGCCGCTCAGGCGCGCAAGGTCATTGCTCAGGTCTCGGGAGGTGCTCCCGCCACGATGACGCGTGCATCGTCATCCGGGGCAACCCGCAAACCCACGGCAGAGCCTGCGGTTCGCGGCACTTCCCCCATGACGGGTCCCATCACGACAGTCATGCCCGATGCCGCGGCCGCCGCGCGGGCCACCGCGAAGCCACGGACCCCGAAAGCGACTCCGGGAGCCTAGGTGTCTGCCAACACACCCCCGCGTCCCACGGAACGCGAAGATTCACGCTCGCTCTTTTCGCTGCTGCGCGAACTGCCCGCCACGCTGTTGGAGCTTGTTCGCATCGAGTTCGAGGAGCTCAAGCGTGAGATGGGGCGCAAGCTCAAGAAGCTCGGTCTCGGCGTTCTTCTCCTCTCCATTGCCGCTACGCTCGGACTCTTTCTGCTGGGCACGCTCATCGCGGCCGCCATCCTCGGTCTCGCGCTTATCATGCCGGCGTGGTTGGCCGCCCTTGTTGTGGCCGGCGCCCTGCTCCTGCTCATGATCATCCTGCTTGCCGCCGGAGTGAACACGTTCAAAAAGGGCAGCCCGCCGCTGCCCACAGAAACCTTTGACGCCCTCATTGAGGACGCTCACGCACTGAAGGGGGAAGGCCGCTTTGACCAGAACGCCCGCTAGTTCATTCGCAAAAACATCCGGCGCGCAACGAAAGCGAACTGACGTGTCGTCGATGAAGCTCGAACAGCTGCGCGCCCACCGCGCCCAGACGCGCGCTCAGCTCGCGTCGACGCTCGACGCCCTCGAGGACAAAGTGAATGTGCCCAAGCAGCTGGGTAAGGCATCACGAAAGTTTGGCCGCCGAGTGCAGACACTGCGCCGCGAGAACCCCGTACTTTTGGCAGGAATTGCTGCCGGGGTGGTTGCGGCGATTGGATTAACGGCCTTTGTGGTGGTTAAAATCACGTCAAAGCGTTAATCGCGCTGACTCGTCAACGATGACATCCCCTGTGGGCCGGCACTGCGCCGTGCTCGCACGACGCATTTTCCCCTGTGCGACGGGTCACCCCTGTGCGGCCCGTCCCTAAGACGAGAGACACGTATGCCCAACACCGCACCCATCGAGACCCGCCCTCTGGGCGGCCAACGAATCCTCATTCCGCGTGGCGGGCCGTGGGGCGATCAGGTTGCCTCGGCGCTTCGCTCGCAGGGCGCCTCAACCGTCATTGCCCCCATGACCAATTACGTCGTCACAGAGAACGCCGACGAACTGCAGGTGGCTCTCAACAGCCTGGCAGCGGGAACGTTCGACGTGGTCACCTTCTCGAGCGCGACCACGGTCGACGTCGTGGCGGCGTATCGTGCCATCATCCCTTCGTCGACGAAGGTTGCCGCCGTGGGCGAGACCACGGCCGCTGCGCTCGCCGCCGCCGGATACCGTGCCGACCTCGTGCCGGTAGAAGAAAACACGGTCCAGGCAATGCTCGAGCAGTGGGCCGAGGCCACCGATGGTGTGATCCCCCTCAAAGTGCTCACCATTCGCTCGGAGCAGTCCATCCCGATTCTCACTGACGGCCTGCGCCGCATCGGCCACGACGTTGAGTCGGTAGTGGCCTATCGAACGGTCGGCATTGAGGTCGACCCGGAGATTGTGGAAGACGTCAAAGACGGCGAGTTCGATATTCTGCTCGTCACCTCCGGCACGGTCGCTGAGCAGATTGCGTTTCAGTTCGGCCCCATCCCCAAGATCACGCTCACGGCGGCCATGGGCCCACGAACGGCCCGCGACGCACGCACCCACGGTGTGCGGGTAGACGTTATCGCCGAAGAGCAAGACATCGACGCTCTCGTCAGTCTGCTCATCGAGTACGCTCTCGCGTCCGCTTAGAGAAACACCTCGTGGAGAACAAAAGCAACGCCGTCGGCTGCCAGAGAACTAGAGGACCGCAAGGGCGGGGTGCGATGAGCAGCCTGCTCTCGTCTTTTGCTCACACGTCTCGCAACAGACCAGCTGCTCGCGGCACGCAGTGTCGTAGCAATTGACCATATGGTTGGCCGACGTTCCGCAGAGCGTGCACGTGCCGAGCTGCAGGGCGTCGGGCGCGAAGTCCATCGAAATGCGGCCATCGAAAACATAGAGCGAGCCGTCCCACAGACCGCTGTTGCCGGCGTGCTCGCCATAGCGCACGATGCCGCCGTCCAGTTGGTAGACCTCACTAAAACCGCGCGCCTTCATGAGCGGGGTGAGCACCTCGCAGCGAATGCCCCCCGTGCAGTAGGTGACGACCGGCTTGTCTTTGAGGTGATCGTATTTGCCGCTGTCGAGCTCGGCAACGAAGTCACGCGTGGTGCGCACGTCGGGCACCACGGCATCGCGGAATCGGCCGATCTGGGCCTCGAAGGCGTTGCGCCCATCGAAGAACACCACATCGCGTTCGGACACGAGCGCCTCGAGCTCGGCGGGGCTTAGCTTGGTGCCGCCACCCTGAATTCCGTCGGTGTCGACCACAATCTCCTCGGGCACACCAAAACTCACGATCTCGTCGCGCACCTTCACGCTCAGCTTGGGGAAGTCGGTGCTCAAGCCCTGGTCGTCGAGGGGTGAGCCTTCGCTCCACTTCGCGTCCATGTTAGCGAAGCCGGCAAACTCCCGAGTGGTGCGCAGGTATCGCTTGACGTTGCGCAGCTCGCCTCCCACCGTGCCGTTGATGCCGTGCCGCGAAATGAGGATGCGCCCGCGCAGATTGAGCGATCGACACAGGTCGCGCTGCCACAGACGAATCGCCTCGGGATCGGCCAACGGCGTGAAAGCGTAGTAGAGGAGAACTTTGGGAACGGCCACACGACGATGTTACGCCCGCTCACCACATCCGTATTGACAATGATTCTCATTAACACTTAGGGTGGGGGCATGACTACTCAAGATTCGACCACTCGGTTTTCACGATCACGCGTCGCCGCCGTCGCTGCGGCCTTCGGTGCAATTGCTTTGGCACTGACCGGGTGCAGTACCGCTAGCGCCCCAAGTTCGCAGGAAGAAATAAGAGTGGTGGCAACAACCACGCAACTAGCGGACTTCACTTCGGCCGTAGTGGGCAACGATGGCGTTGTCAGCGGGCTTATTCTTCCCAACTCCTCTGCTCATCAGTTCGACCCGTCGGCTAAGAACCTTCTGGATGTTGGTGACGCGCAAGCCCTGGTCGCCAATGGGGCAGGCCTTGAGCCGTGGCTGCAAGACCTGATGGATGCCGGAGCATTTTCTGGAGACCTCGTGGTTGCCTCCGACGGCATCGTCCTCCACGAGGGGGGTCACGACCACGCAGATGAACATGCGGGCGAGGAACATGCCGGCGAGGAACATGCCGGCGAGGAACATGCCGGCGAGGAACATGCCGGCGAGGAACATGCCG
>JBIIKT010000059.1:0-6013 GCA_044233055.1 Microbacteriaceae bacterium | reverse complement strand
TCGATGAGGCGGCACAGGCGCAGTGGTATGACATGGCCGCCTATGGACTCGCCGGATTGATTGCCGTCGTGGGTGTTTTCTTGCTTGCTCGCTTCCACCCGCAAACGCACAACGACATTGACGCTGCTTTCCGTGGGCCCGCTTCGTCACGTCGTCCGTGAGCCACGAATAGACTGTCCTTAGGCAATTGCCACCTTGGTTTGGCGTGAGGCCACCGAGGGGAAGAGGACTTTTTCGTGTCAGCACGACGCTCACCACAGAGCAACCACACTCCGCTCACGATAGTGATCGGTTGTGACACTTTTGGCCCGAACGTGAATGGGGCCGCCAAGTTTGCCGAGCGACTTGCCGCCGGCCTTGTGGGGCGCGGACACAACGTACACGTGGTTGCCCCGGGTTTCGTGGGAGGCCCCGGTGTGACGTCGACGGAGACACACGAGGGTGCCGCCATGACCGTTCATCGCCTACGTTCCTGGCGATGGTACGCACACGACTGGGTGCGCTACGCCCTGCCGTGGCGCATCAATCAGAACAGCGAAAGAATCCTCGACGTGGTCAAGCCCGACGTGGTGCATTTTCAATCGCACATCATCGTGGGGCGGGGTCTCTCGATTGCGGCCGCAAAGCGAGGCACCCGAATTATCGGGACCAACCACTTCATGCCCGAGAACTTGCTCGACTTCACTCTCCTGCCCAAGTTCCTCCGGCGGTGGGCAATCTCTGCTGCGTGGGCTGCCGCGGGGCGAACGTTCGGGCGGGCCGAGGCGGTCACCACACCCACGCGCCGAGCAGCCAAATTCCTCGAGGAATACACTCATCTCACTGATGTTCACGCCATTTCGTGTGGAATCGATGCACATCACTACGACCCGGACTTCGCACAACAGGGAAATCACATTGTTTTTGTGGGCCGCGTCACCGGTGAAAAGAAACTCGACGTTCTTCTT
This sequence comes from Microbacteriaceae bacterium, assembly GCA_044233055.1. Taxonomy (GTDB): domain Bacteria; phylum Actinomycetota; class Actinomycetes; order Actinomycetales; family Microbacteriaceae; genus UBA963. The sequence continues at coordinate 5,066 of JBIIKT010000059.1, read as the reverse complement.
CGCGCCGTGGCCGCTCTTCCCGCAGACCTCCAGGCGACTCTGGAAATTGTGGGCGGGGGCGACCTTTTTCAACAGTTGAAAACACTCTCCCGCACGTTGGGTCTGGAGGATCGCGTGACCTTCACCGGGTATGTCAGCGACGACGAGCTCAAGGCCAGCCTGCGGCGTGCGCGCGTCTTTGCCATGCCGTCGATTGCCGAGTTGCAGTCGATCGCCACCATGGAGGCCATGGCAACAGGTCTGCCCATTGTGGCCGCGAACGCCATGGCTCTTCCCCACCTCGTTCACGACGGCGAAAACGGATTCCTCTTCGAACCCAACAACGTCGACGATCTTCGCGACAAGCTCGAACGGGTGCTTCGCATGAAGCCCGCGGAACTCGAGGCTATGAAGCGCAGCAGCCTGCGGTTCATTCGCGGGCACGACATCACACGAACCCTCGACACGTTCGAGGCTCTCTACCGAGGCGAAAAAGTTGTCGACCCCGACCCCGAGCTCACCGACGAGTAAACCGCCCCTCCTTTTTGTCAGCCGAATCGCGAAACCTCATCTCCAGGGAGAAGTCATGAAGAACACCATCACGCGGACGATTGCGGCCACCGCGCTCACCATGGCCCTCGGGGTGTCGCTCGCGGGATGTTCGATGTCCGCCACACCCGCCTCGACGCCCACTCCGGTTGCGACTATTTCGGCAAGCCCCCTGCTCACGGCCGCCGAAACAACGATTCTGGATCAGTTGATTTCTTATCCCAACGCGGCACCAGCCCAGGTGAGCTCGACTATCCTCACTATTCCGCCGGGCGTGGCAACCGGGTGGCATTTTCACGATGCGCCCATGTACGCCTACATTCTCGAAGGGACGTTGACGGTCACCTACGAGACAGAGTCGGGCAAGGTGGAGAAGGTGTATCGAGCGGGTGAAGCAATCATCGAAGCTGTCGGCACTCACCACAACGGAGTGAACAACTCCGCATCACCTGTGCGGGTGCTCGTCGTCAACATGGGCGCCGAGGGCGTGGCGAACAGCACCCTTGTTCCGTAGCTCGAGCATTTACCGCAGGGCCGGTTTCGGCACGTCGTTCCCGGGCTGATGTTTCTTCAGGATGACTGGCTAGAATCTGTCCTAAACAAGGTTTTGTGTCACACGACTATGTATAGGGGAGTTTCATGTCTCGTCGCACCGCTGTTGTTGTTGCACTGGCTCTGCTCGGCGCCTCATTGGCTGGTTGCAGCTCGAGCCCCGACCGCGAGGCTCTGCGATCTGATCAGGTCGTAGGTGATACCGGCGCGGGAGCCCCAGCAGTTTCATGCTCGGATTACTCAGAGGAGCCCTCGTGCGTGCTCGATTCCACGCAGACAGGGACCACGGTTCTCAACGGCAGCTCGGTTCTCTTTGGCGGCACCGGCTCCCAGCCAGCAGCAAGCGTTGAGATTGCCAAGGTGTGCTGGACTCCCGCGACCGACGTAGACCCGATTGACTGCGACACCGATGGAAAACCCATGACTCCAGGGCTCGTGAGCCAGACCACCATCTCGGGCTACCCGGCCATTTCGTTTGACGCAGAGAAAATCCCCGACCCAAGCCCCGAGGCTCCGGAAGACGGTGTCTACCCACTACCCGCCATCATCTATCTCATCGTCGACGGTCGGGACGTTGAGGTGGAGATTGCCTGCTGTACGTCCCTGTAGATTGCCGCGCTGATATCCTGAGACAGACGCGGGCTCGGCTCGTGTCTTGGGGCGGTAGCTCAGCTGGTTAGAGCAGCGGACTCATAATCCGTCGGTCACGGGTTCAAGTCCCGTCCGCCCTACATCGAAGTGACGCTCCTCGGGTGGGGCGGATTAATCCACGCCGACTTCGGGAGATCCTCTCAGGTTGGGTGGGTAATTTGTGGACTGGTGTGTGCCTGCCACCTGCTCAATCATCAAGGAGAAGCGTGGACGTCTCAATTTTAACGTGGGCACTCATCATCGGCATCATTCTTGCGCTACTTGCACTGGATCTTCTCACCTTTAGCCGCAAGCCTCACGAAGTCGGTTTCGGCGAAGCCGCCGGGTGGTCGGTGTTTTACATCGCGGTGGCCGTGGCATTTGGAATCTGGGTGTGGTGGAGTGCCGGGAGCGTCTATGGAACCGAGTATTTTGCCGCGTACCTGGTGGAGAAGTCGCTGTCCGTTGACAACGTATTCGTTTTCGCCATCATCCTGACCCAGTTCGCCGTCCCCAGCATTTACCAGCAGAGAGTCTTGCTGATTGGTGTTGTCTTGGCCCTCGTTTTCCGGGCTGTTTTCATTGCCATTGGTGCGGCAGCTTTGGCTTACTTTGCTTTCACCTTCGTGATTTTCGGCGCCATCCTGATCTGGACGGGTATTGGCCTCATGCGCCATTGGAAGGAAGACCCCGACCCGTCGGACAACTTCTTGGTAAAGATTGTGAAGCGCCGGTTCCCCTATACCGACAAGTACCACGGAACAAAGCTCTTCGTAAAGGAGAACGGAGTTCGGCTCATCACGCCGATGTTCATCGTGATGATCGCGATTGCCTCGACCGACCTGCTCTTTGCGTTGGACTCGATCCCCGCCACCTTCGGGGTGACTCAGGAACCATTCTTGGTCTTTAGCGTGAACGCCTTTGCCCTTCTTGGTCTGCGCGCCCTGTACTTCCTCATGAAGGGGCTCCTCGACCGTCTGATCTTCTTGTCGCTCGGGTTGGCCTTCATCCTGATCTTCATCGGCATCAAACTCATTCTGTTGTTTGGTTATGAGACCTTCGGCAGCGTTGTTCCCAAGATTGAGACCGGCGTGAGTCTCATCGTCATCGCGGGCATTCTGGTTGTGGCCATTGTGGCCAGCCTGATTGTGTCCAAAAAAGACCCTACGGCTAAGGCTCATGCGGGGCGCGTGACAGGGAAGAAGAAGGACAAGAAAACACCATCGACAGGCGAGTGATTTTGTCCGTCGTGAACCTTGGTGCCTACCACTGAACTCCTCAGCACGCGACTAGCGCCGCGGCAAAGCTTGCGAGGTCTAGAGCCTAGGAGGTGGTGATGCTAAAGGTTTCGCCGCCGTCGGTTGACAGGTGAACGCCCTGATCATCGAGGACAATGACGGCGTCAGACGAAGCCCCTATGGCCGCGATGTTTCTAAACTTCTGGGAAACAGCATCATACTGTCCGCTGTATTGCTCAGATTTGTACAGAGTCGAGTTCGAGGCAAGAAAAACACCGTTATCGCTCCAGTCGACAAAGAGGACCTCATCCGGGGCGGGGATCGGCGAAAAAGAATTTGCCGCATCGGTTGAAATGGAGAGCACCCCGTCTGAGACGAGGAGCATTTCGCTCGCCACAGCGGGGTTCATATCGAGATCCGTAAAGACGGGAGTCACGAGAGTCAGCCAGTTCGCACCGCCATCCGTGGACACCAGTACGGACTTGAAGTTGGCCGCAATTCCCACCAAGGTGTCCCCGGAGACTCTCAAAAGGTGGAAATCCACGTGGCCGCTCAGTGCGTGTGACTTCCACGTTTCGCCTTCGTTGTCGGAGAGCAACAGGCCCAGGGGGTCAGGGAGATCTTGCAAGAGCCCCGGATGACCGCTCGCGTAAAAAACGCCGTCGTTTACGGCCAGACCCATGACATCAAAAACTTGTCCTCGCAATTCCCAGGAGGCCCCCGTCCAGGTATACAAGCCTTCTTCGCTCGCGAGGAAAAACTCTTCACCATCTGTCGCGACGCTGTGAATGTGTTCAGGTTTGCCGAGAGCAATTCCATTTTGGGCGGCACTGCAACCGCTGAGTCCCGCCACCGCACAGGTCGTGGCAAAAAGAACCCCGAAAGCTTGTCGCGCGCGCCAAAAAACTCATCACGTTCGTAGTATACGAGGAACAGGTTATTTACCCTCGGGTCGTGATCTCACTCCACAATGCGCAAGGTGTCAGCCGAGTTCGCGCCCCGGAGACCCAATGTGCGTGGCCTTAGACTTGGCGATAGACCAAAATCGCGCGGTCGCGTGAGAAGTGAGTGACATGAGCTTTGTGAGTGTTTTTGCCAACGAGCTGCCCAACACAGGAGCCAGCGAAGCAACCCTCATTGGCATTAGCGTGACGGCCGCGGTGTTGCTCGTTCTCGGGGTCGGAGCCACACTTGTCGCGCGTAAGCGACGCAAATAACACTCTGCCAACTCAAGCAATCACTGCCCGGGGGCGGATGACCTGTGCGTCGGTGCGGGGCGCTATCTCCTCGTGAAAGAGGTGACGGCTAAGCCTGTACTCGTTGCCGCGCTGGATCCAAACTGCGACTGGGCGATCACGCGAACCTGATATCCCACTCTCGGTGAGAGACCACTAATGATGGTTGACGTTGCCGGGGCACCGCCCACAATCTGCGTGACTTGCTGACGCTGCCAGATCGAGGCCGTGTTGGCCTTGTATTCAACGAGATAACCCGTGACGGCCGTTCCATTCGTTGCCAATGGCGCGGTCCACGAAACCGACGCGGTTGTGCCCGTTGACGACACGAGAACGCTGCGTGCAGCTGAGGGGATTCCTGTCAGCGTTTTTGACGTGGATGTGGCCGATGCGGGTGAGTTACCGGCATTGTTCTGGGCGGTAACCCGGAACACGTACGTCGTGTTGTTCTTCAGGCCGGTGAGCGTCGTGGTTGTTGTCGGTGCTGTTACGGTGACTGTTTGCCACGCGGTGGTTGTCGAGGGGCGGTATTCCAGGAGATAGCGTTCGATGGCAGCGCCTCCGTTAGAGCTCGGGGCTGTCCAAGTCACCGTGGCACTTGTTGCGGTGATGTTTGACGCGCTGGGTGCCGCCGGCCGGCTTGGGGGCGCGGTGAGCGTGGTCAGTGTTGACGTGGCTGACGCTGGTGAGTTACCGGCACTGTTTCGGGCGGTGACCCGGAACTCGTAAGTGGTGTTGTTCGTCAGGCCGGTAAGCTTTGTGCTTCGTGCCGATGCCCTGAGCGTGACTGTTTGCCACGCGCTGGATGTCGAGGTGCGATACTCCACGAGATAGCGATCGATGGCAGCGCCTCCGTTAGAGCTCGGGGATGTCCAAGACACCG
>JBIIKT010000058.1:0-6028 GCA_044233055.1 Microbacteriaceae bacterium | reverse complement strand
AGCTGTGGCGTTCCGAGTGGGAGCGTTGCTTTGGAGATGCCCACTTTGAGTCTCTCGTTGACTTCAGCGGTTACTCCCCGTTCTGGGCCATGCTCATGCTGCACGGTCGCGGCGATACACGTTCCCTCTGGCTGCACAACGATATGTGGGCCGATGCGCAGCGAACGGTGGGTGGTCGCCAACCTTTGCGGAGAAACCTCTTCTCACTGTTCACGCTCTACCGATTCTTCGATCACCTCGTCTCGGTATCGCCCGCGCTGGCCAGCGTAAATGCCGCAAACCTGGCCGACTTCGCCACGCGTGAGAAGTTCACGTTTGCCACAAACTGCATCGATGGCGCCTCCATCACGTCGATGGCCACCGAGTCCGTCACCGGCGGCGCCCGTTCGGCGGCGGATGGCGATCGTAGCCCCGACCTGCGTTGGCTCAATCGTCGGGGAAAGCGCGTGGGCCCGGTGTTCGTGTCGATCGGCAGGCTATCGCCGGAGAAAAACCACGAGCGCCTCGTTGCGGCGTTCGCTCAAGTGCATTCCGAGTTTCCGAACGCGCGATTGGTGATCGTTGGTGACGGACCCCTGCGGCAGCAACTCGAACAAGATATTGCCCGACGCCAGATTGGCGACTCCGTGACTGTTGCGGGTCAGCAATCGAATCCTTTTGCCATCCTCAAGCGCTCCGATTGTTTTGTTCTGTCGAGCAACTATGAAGGGCAGCCGATGGTGCTGTTGGAAGCAGCCGTTCTCGGCGTGCCGTCGATCTCGGTGGCGTTCGGCTCGGTGGCATCGGTGCTTCCCGCGGGCGCCATTACGATCACGCCGCAAACGGTCGAGGACCTCGCCGAGGCCATGAAGGACTTCGCACGGAAACCGCATGCCGGCTTCACGCTCGATGCTGAGGCATACAACCGCAAGGCGTCGCGGGAGTTCGAGTTGGCCGTGGGGCTCAAGCCTCCGCCGAACGCCCGCCGGTAGGCTGACGGCGTGGGCCTGAGACTCTTTGACACGCGCGCGCACGAACTCGTGGACTTCGTGCCGCTGGTTGCGGGACGCGTGGGACTCTACGTCTGTGGGCCGACCGTTCAATCGAGCCCCCACGTTGGACACCTTCGGAGCGCCCTTGCTTATGACGTTCTGACCCGCTGGTGTGAAGCGCAAGGCCTGGTCGTCACTCTCGTTCGCAACGTGACCGACATCGACGACAAGGTGCTGGTCAACGCAGCAGCCAGTGGCGAAGATTGGCGCGCACTCGCTCAGCGCTCGGAGCGCGAGTTTCACCACGTTTACTCCGCGATTGGCATCCGCCCACCCGATCACGAGCCGCGGGCCACGGGTCACATCACGCAGATGATCACGCTGATCGCTGAACTTCTGGAACGCGGACACGCCTATGTGGTGGGCGACACGGGGGATGTCTACTTCGATACCGAGAGCTTCGCCGCCTACGGTGCGCTCACGAATCAGTCGGGCGAGGAAACCCTGCCCGACGCCGCCACGGACGAGCGCGGTAAACGCGGTCCGAGAGACTTTGCCCTGTGGAAAGGTCACAAGGACGGTGAACCGACCTCGGCGTCCTGGCCCGCTCCGTGGGGCGCGGGTCGGCCGGGCTGGCACATCGAGTGCTCGGCCATGGCTGCCGATTACCTCGGCAACGATTTCGACATTCACGGTGGCGGCCTCGACCTGCGCTTTCCGCACCACGAAAACGAGCTCGCCCAGTCGAACGCAGCCGGACACGGTTTCGCCCGGATCTGGTTACACAACGGCCTCGTGTCGGTGGGTGGTCAAAAAATGAGTAAGTCGGCGGGCAATTCGCAGTTTGCCGCCGACCTGTTAGGCCAAGCCCGACCCATCGTGGTGCGCTATCTGCTGGGCTCTGCCCACTACCGTTCCACCCTCGAGGTGCACGCCGATGCGCTCGCCGAGGCTGCGGCAGCCTTTGAGCGCATCGAATCGTTCCTTGACCGGTGCGAGCGCTCCGGGGGAGCCGACCTGAAGGCGGCGACACTTCCCGACGAGTTTGTGCGCGCCATGAACGACGACCTCTCGGTTCCCATGGCACTCGCGGTGATTCACGAAACCGTGCGCGCGGGAAACAGCGCCTGGGATGCCGGCGACACGCGGGTGGCACTCGAGCGCGGTTCCGAGGTTCTGGCCATGGTCGACGTGCTCGGCCTTAACCCGCGGGATCCGATCTGGGGGGCACCGACCTCGTCACGGGCTCACGATGCACTCGGTGTTCTCGTTCACCGCCTCCTCGCCGAGCGCGAGGCAGCTCGAGATGCCAAAGACTTTGCAACATCCGACCGGGTACGCGATGACCTTGGCGCGGCGGGAATTCTCATCGAGGACACATCGCACGGACCCCAGTGGAGTATCAATGGCTAATCGACCAACGCGCGCAGGCGCCGTGCGCAAAACAGGCAAAGGCCCCACAGTCGGTACGGGTGGGCACGGGCGCAAAGCGCTCGAGGGTCGCGGCCCCACGCCCAAGGCGGAAGATCGCACCTATCACCCCGCGGGAAAACGCAAGGCGCGGGTTGAACGCGCTGCCGAAAAGGGCCGTCCAGCGCGCGGCCCCGAACTGCGGGGTAACTCGCGGGTAAAGGCAGCCAGCGACGGTGGTGAGCTGGTGGCCGGTCGAAACTCCGTGCTCGAGGCGCTCCGCGCGAAGATTCCCGCAACAGCGCTTTACGTTGCAGCGCGCGTGGAAATGGATGACCGGGTTCGCGAGATCATCAGCATTGCGAACAAGCGCAGCCTGCCGGTGATGGAAATCATGCGCCCCGAACTTGAGCGCATGGTGGGATCCGACACCGTGCACCAGGGTGTGGCTATCAAAGTTCCTGCTTACGAATACGCGCATCCGCGTGACCTTCTCGATGCGGCGATTGCAGCCGGTGACACTCCACTTCTCGTCGCCCTCGACGGCGTTACCGACCCTCGTAACCTCGGTGCCATCATCCGGTCAACCGCAGCTTTTGGCGGCAATGGCGTGATTGTCCCGTCGCGCCGCTCGGTGGGCGTGACCGCCGCCGCGTGGAAGACCTCTGCCGGCGCGGCGGCCCGCTGCCGCGTTGCCATGGCAACGAATCTGGCCGCTGCCATCACAGAGCTCAAGAAGGCGGGTGTTTTCGTTGTTGGTCTCGACGGCGACGGCACGACCCTGCTACCCAACCTCGATTTGGCCGACCGTCCCCTGTTGATCGTGGTGGGGAGCGAAGGTTCTGGCCTATCGCGCTTGGTGACGGAGAAGTGCGACGCCATCGTGTCGATTCCCATCAGCTCAGCAACCGAGTCGCTCAACGCCGGCATTGCGGCGAGTGTGGCTCTCTATGAGGTGGCGCGGGTTCGCGCTCCCCGCTAGCTTTCTCTCCAGACTTTTTCTGCGAGTTTGCGCAGAATTGCCCCCTCCCGTTTAGCGGCGCAGGGGGCATCTCGCGTAATATCGCAGGGGTGCCCCGCAGGGGTGCGTCCAATTTGCGAACAGAGTGTGTGGAGAAAGTTCAATGACTATCGGATCCCAGGGTTCACGCCCCACCAAGAACCAGCGGCGCGAAGAAGCTCGCCAGACCGCACGCGAGCACCGCGCGGAGGCACAGAAGTTAGAGCGCCGCAGGCGCTTCTTCGTTCAGGGCGGCGTTGTCGCCGGCATCATCGTTGTTGTGGCGGTCATCGGCTTGGTCATTTGGAGCGCGATACCGTCTCCCGGCCCCCGCCCCGCCAACATGGCCAGCGACGGCATTCTGCTGCAGGCCAAACTCGACGCCAATGGTGTACCCACAGGCGATATCGAGGCCGTCTTGAACAAGGCACTCCCGGATGGCGCAGAGCCAATTACCACCACAGAAAATCCCGACCTGCTGAACATCGTGGTCTACGTGGACTACCAGTGCCCCGTGTGTAAGAACTTCAACATTGCCAACTCGCCCATTATCAGGGATCGCGTTGCCAGCGGTGCGGCCACCGTGGAAATTCACCCCATCTCTATTCTCGACCGCGTGTCGATGGGTTCGCGATACTCCTCCCGGGCGGCCAATGCGGCTGCGTGTGTGGCTACCTACGATCCCAACAAGTTCTTGAACTTTGACGACGCAATGTTCACCAATCAGCCCGAAGAGGGAACCTCGGGGCTCGATAACGCGGCGCTCAAAGAGATCGTGAAGTCTGTCGGCGCCGATCGTCAGGCCGAAATCGGCACCTGCATCGACAACGAAACCTTCAAGTCATGGGTGACCAGCTCGTGGAACCGCGTGAAGGACGCACCGGCATTGCCCAACACCACCGATGTCGTCTTTGGTGGCACCCCAACGGTGATCGTGAACGGCACCCAGTTCAGCTTCAACACGGATCCTGAGACTGGCGCGTTCTACCCGGCTCAGTTCTCTGACTTCCTGCTGAAGCTCGCGGGCCTCAAGGGATCGGCTACGTCGACGCCTGCGCCGACGAATTAGATAGTTCTCAGCGACTCACGTTGCCCGCTCCCACCCCGGTGTGAGCGGGCAACGCTCGTTTGGCGGGGGTCCACGCCGGAGCGATTAGACTTGTGGCGCGCTCGCAGGGCGCACTGCCGACTTGGCGCAATTGGTAGCGCACCGCTCTTGTAAAGCGGGGGTTGTGGGTTCGAGTCCCATAGTCGGCCCTGGATTGATTGAGGCGCACTCGCGGGTGGAGGCTACGTTCAGGGAGCGTCTGCCGCACATCGTAGAATTGAGTTGCATTCTTTCAATCCGGAGGATGCGCCACAGCTTGGGGATAAACGTGACACCTATCGATTCGCTTGAAGCCCAAAACTCAGCTGGAGTTCTGAGTGAGCGTGACCGCAACATCCTCGACTTCGAGTGTGCGTGGTGGCAGCAACCCGGGGGTAAAGAAGAGGCGATTCGTCAGACGTTCGGCCTTTCTCCGGCCCGCTACTTCCAGTTGCTCAACGAGCTCATTGATCGTCGGGTGGCGCTCGAATATGACCCCCTGTTGGTTAAGCGACTCTTGCGGATTCGCGAAGAGCGGCGCCAGGCGCGCCAGCGACGCATGTCAACTGCCGCCTCCGCAGAGGAATCCCCAAACGCATGAATGAAAAGTTTGCCACCGACCGGTTTGACAATGTTCCTCCCGAGATTCAGCGGGTAGGGGCGCACCGGTCGTCTCGACGCTCCGTGTCGCCGTGGCTGATTTTTGCCTGGGCAGCGCTCATCACCGGATTGATTGTTGGCGGCTCGGCGGCATACATTTTCGGCTCCAACGGCAAACTGCAGGCGTTTTTGTTTCCGGTGAGCACTCCCACTCCAACGCCCACACCGACGGCAACCCCCACGGTGGCCCCCGACATCTTGGTCAATGTTTTCAACGCCACGCCCATTGTGGGGTTGGCCACGACAGTTGGCGATCAACTTGCGGCAGCGGGGGTTCCCGTGGGAGTCAAATCCAACGCGAGCGTTACCGACACCAAGAAAACCATCGTCTTTTACAGCACCAAGGGCACCGAGGGCGCGGCTCGCGGTGTGTGCGTCGCGCTCAATAACAGCTGCCAGATTAAGCTGACATCGGCCTACGCGTCGTCTCAGGCACCACTCACGCTGGTGCTCGGAGCCGACTACCGCATCCCCGCGGCTGAGCCGGCACCCGCAGAACCGGCACCGGAAGACCCGGAAGCCGGATAGCCCGCTTCTCTTGCCAAACGCGTTGCCGGACCGACCCTGTGGATATCGCGCTCCTGTGCAATTTCGGAGAGTGGTGTGTCAGAGGCGGATAACTCCGCTAGTATCAATCGACGGTTCTCGCGCGTTGCGGTTCCGCAATCTACGTACGAGGAGAAATACATGGCTGTCGGAACCGTTAAGTGGTTCAACGCCGAAAAAGGCTACGGTTTTATTACCGTAGATGGTCAGGAGCAGGACGTTTTCGTGCACTTCTCGGCCATCGATATGGACGGATACAAGGTGCTTGAAGAAGGTCAGCGCGTGGAGTTCGAGGTTGGCACGGGCGCCAAGGGCCCCCAGGCCGAGTCGGTCCACCTGGCCCCGTAAAACACT
>JBIIKT010000057.1:0-6140 GCA_044233055.1 Microbacteriaceae bacterium | reverse complement strand
AAAATCTTCAACTGGGTCGGCACCATGTTCCGGGGCTCGGTGACCTTCGAAACGCCCATGCTCTTTGCGCTGGGCTTTGTGTTCAACTTCATTTTCGGCGGCCTCACCGGTGTCATCATGGCCTCGCCTCCGCTGGACTTCCACCTCTCAGACACCTACTTCATCGTGGCGCACTTCCACTACGTCGTTGTGGGCGGTATCGTCTTTGGACTCTTTGGCGCCCTGTACTTCTGGTGGCCCAAGTGGACCGGAAAAATGATGAATGAACGCCTCGGACAAATCCATTTTTGGTTATTCTTTATTGGCTTCCATGCGGCCTTCCTCATTCAGCACTGGCTGGGTGTCATCGGTATGCCGCGACGCTACGCCACTTATTTGCCAGAGGACGGGTTCACCTGGATGAACCAGCTCTCCACGGTCGGCTCATTCGTCATGGCCGCTTCCCTCATCCCGTGGATCATCAATGTCTACGTGACGTGGCGCTACGCACCCAAGGTCACGGTCAACGACCCGTGGGGAAGTGGGCGCTCGCTTGAGTGGGCTACGGCCTGTCCCGCCCCGCGCCATAACTTCACCTCGATTCCTCGCATTCGTAGCGAGTCACCCGCCTTTGACCTCAACCACCCTGAGCTGGCGCCGGGGAGTATCGGCGGTCCGCGCCCAACCAAAGAAATCGCGGCAAAGGGAGCCTAGCCATGAGAGCGAACATTGGCCTGTTTTGGCTGCTGGCTGGATTCTTCTTGCTGGCTGCCGGTGTCTATTCCCTGTGGAACTACCTTGTTTACGGGCAGCTTGAAATTGTCGGAAGTCTGGGTATCGCGCTGTCGGCTATTCTCGCCGGGTTTATCGCCTTCTTCCTCAACATGGTCAATCGTTCGCAGGCGGGCCAAGTCCTTCCCGAAGACGCCGATACCGATATCGATGATGCTGACCCCGAGATGGGACACTTCAGCCCCTGGAGCTGGTGGCCCTTCGTCATTGGTCTTTCGTTGTTCCTCGTCTTCTTGGGACTCGCTGTGGGTGTCTGGGTGACAATCATCGGAGTGCCTCTGGCTCTCGTTGCCCTCGTCGGCTGGACCTACGAGTACTACCGCGGCAACTTCGGCCACTAGCACGCCATAATCTGCGAGGCGGTGTTCCTGTAGTCTCTGCGGCTGACGTCGCGGGCTCGGGGGACACAAAGTACTGGGGCCCGACCATTCGGCCGAGCCCCAGAGTAGGGGAGAGCTACCCGCTCTAGTGTTGCGAGTGCTCCAGGGCTTGCTTGTACTCCGTCTGAGTAACCGGGGCAATGCGGTCTTCGAAGAAGAACCGCGACACCGCTGCCCGGCGCCGCATGCTGCCCGTGATCTTTCCACGCTCGTTGGGGCGGACCATAATCGGCGCGTTGTCATTGAACGAGACCAGCTGCCAGCGGTCGTAGTCGTTGAGCTGCTGGTGAACCTCGGTGTACTCACCACCCGGAAGTCGCACGATGCGTCCCGTCTCGAAGCCGTGTAGCGCTATCTCACGGTCCTTCTTCTGCAGGCCGAGACACACGCGCTTCGTGATCATGAAAGTGAAAATTGGGCCCAGAATGAGCAGGATCTGGAGCGTGTTGATGACACCCTCCATGGTCACCCTAAAGTGTGTGGCGATGATGTCCGATGCGGCCCCCGCCCAGAGGACGGCGTAGAACAGCACTCCGGCCGCACCGATCGCCGTTCGTACGGGGGCGTTGCGAGGTCGGTCAAGAAGGTGGTGCTCACGCTTGTCGCCAGTCACCCACGCCTCGATGAACGGGTAGGCAAAGACCAGGGCCAAGAACACCAACAGTACGAGAACGGGAATGATAATGTTCCACGACCACGTGTAGCCAAACCAGTAAGTTTCCAGACCGGGCATCAGGCGCAGAGCGCCGTCGGCAAAGCCGATGTACCAGTCGGGTTGCGTACCCGCCGAAACGGGGGAGGGGTCATAGGGCCCGTAGGACCAAATGGGGTTGATGGTGACTGTCGCCGCGATGAGAACCACGACGCCAAAGACCAGGAAGAAGAATCCGCCTGCCTTAGCGGCGTACACGGGGAGCACGGGATAGCCCACGACGTTGTTCTCGGTACGTCCCGGACCGGGGTACTGAGTGTGCTTATGAATAATGACGAACATCAGGTGCAGCACAATCAAGGCAAGGATGATGAGCGGCAGGAGCAGAATGTGCAGCGTGTACAAGCGCCCCACGATGTCGGTGCCCGGGAATTCACCACCGAAGAGCAAGAACGAAATCCATGTTCCCACGACGGGTAGTCCCATGATCATTCCGTCGATGATGCGCAGACCGTTACCGGAAAGCAGGTCATCCGGAAGCGAGTAACCGGTGAATCCTTCGGCCATGGCCAAAACGAAGAGCACGAAACCAATCGACCAGTTGAGTTCTCGGGGTTTACGGAACGCGCCCGTGAAGAAGATACGGAGCATGTGAAGACCGATGGCCGCAATGAAAAGCAGTGCAGCCCAGTGGTGAATCTGACGCAGCAAAAGTCCGCCGCGCAGGTCAAACGAGATGTCCAGGGTTGATGCCATGGCCACCGACATCTCGACACCCTTGAGGGGAACGTACGATCCCTCATACTCCACTGTCGCCATCGACGCCTGGTAGAAGAACGTCAGAAAACTGCCCGAAAGCAGGATGATGACGAAGCTGTAGAGCGCAACCTCGCCGAGAAGGAACGACCAGTGGTCGGGGAAAATCTTGCGACCGAACTCCTTGACAGCGCCCGAGATACTCGTGCGCTCGTCAAGGTAGTTAGAGATCTTGCCCGTTACTCCGCTCGATGGCGGTGTGGCTGTCACAGTCATTACTTTTCACGCTCCCAGAAACTCGGTCCTACGGGTTGATCAAAATCACTTCGCGCAACGAGATAACCCTCAGCGTCTACCGTGATGGGCAACTGAGGAAGGGGACGAGCTGCCGGGCCAAAAATCACGGCGCACTCGTTTGAGATGTCGAACTGTGACTGGTGGCAGGGGCACAACAGGTGGTGAGTTTGCTGCTCATAAAGCGCCACCGGGCACCCGACGTGAGTACAAATCTTGGAGTAGGCAACGATTCCGTCGTACGACCAACTCTTGCGCTTGTCGCTCGTCCAATTTAGGTCTTCGGGCTTAAGGCGAACAAGAAGAACGGCCGCTTTCGCCTTGGCATCGAGTTTCTCGTGCTCAGGAAGGTCCACGAGTCCCTCGGGAATCACGTGCACGCTCGAGCCGATGGTCATGTCAGACGCCTTGATGGGAACGCCCGTGGGGTCGCGCGTCAGACGCAGTCCCTCTTTCCAGAAAGTGTGCTTCAGCTCGTTGTTCGGGTCGACGTCCATGGGAGCGAGGCCTCTAAACAGCGCAATCGCGGGAAGTGGGAAGACAACGAAAGCGCCAATCATGCCATTGCGAATCAGAGAGCGGCGACTAAATCCCGACTCTTCGTCTGCTTCTTTGAAGATCTCAACCGCGCGCTCGCGCGTTTCTTGGGTGCCACGAACCGGGTGTCGCTGGTCGACGCCCTCCTTGTCGGCCATGACTGCTTTGCCCCAGTGCACAGCGGCAACGCCGATGGCCAGCATCGCGAACGCGCTTCCCAGTCCGATGTAGAGGGTGCTGAGTCGAAGCGACGTGGTGTCGCCGTCCTCGATGGGGAAGAACATGTAAGCAAAAATTGTAAAAAGACTGCCGGCGATGGAGAGGTAGAACAACCAACCAACAATCCGAGCTGCGCGCGCGAGACGGCGAGGGTCAGTGTCGGTGACGCGCTGGCGGTGCGGTGGAAGGCCAGGGTTAGGGAAGGCATCAGTCGTGACGACTGCGGTACCCAGCTCTTTGCCACTGAGTCGCTCGCCCGGCGATTCAACGAGTTCGGAACCATCCGAGCTCTTGACGATCTTGGCCATTGTTCTCCTAATAGGTGCGCGTGTCAGCGCTTAGTTCGACTTTGCCGTGATCCAGATGGTGAGGCCGATAATCGCACCGACACCAAAGATCCACAGGAACAGTCCTTCAGAAACAGGACCCAGCGATCCGAGCTCGAGTCCGCCGGGGGAAGGGTTTGCCTTCTGGTACTCGAGGTACGCAATGATGTCCTTTTTCTCTGTGGGGGTGAGATTGAGGTCGTTGAAAACCGGCATGTTCTGCGGGCCGGTGAGCATGGCCTCGTAAACGTGCACGGCAGTGGAGTTGTCGAGCGAGGGCGCATACTTGCCCTCAGTCAGGGCGCCACCCGCGCCGGCAACGTTGTGACACATGGCACAGTTGATGCGGAAGAGTTCGGCGCCGTGAGCGACGTCACCGCCCGTAAGCATGGATTCACTTGGAATTGAAGGTCCGGGACCAAGCGAAGCGACATACGCAGCGAGTGCCTGAACCTGTGCGTCGGTGAACTGGACGGGCTTCGCCGGTGCTTGCGGTGCATTGGCCTGCATGGGCATGCGGCCGGTGCCCACCTGGAAGTCAACGGAAGCGGCACCCACTCCGATGAGACCGGGTCCGTTCGCGGTGCCCTGAGCTTGAAGGCCGTGACACGTGGCGCAGTTCGCTGCGAAGAGCTTCGCACCCTCGTCGATAACTTCGGGGCTGGAGAGATCCACTTGAGCACTTGCCGTTGCCGTGGACGCCATCGCATACGCGGCGCCTGTCGTAATGAGCCCAATCCCCACGAGCAGAATGATGGCCAGGGGGGAGCGGCGTCCGCGTTTGCGGAGTGCATCGGGTTTCTGTGACATGTGATTTCTACCGGTCTACTTGAGGACGTAAATAATCATGAACAGAGCAATCCAGACAACGTCAACGAAGTGCCAGTAGTACGACACGGCGATGGCGCTCGAGGCTTCCTTGTGCCCAAATCGTTTGACGGCGTAGGCGCGACCAATCACGAGCAAGAAGGCAATCAAACCGCCGGTCACGTGCAATCCGTGGAAGCCGGTGGTGAGGTAGAAGGCTGCTCCGTAGGCGTTGGAATCCAACGTGACACCCTCGGAAACGAGGATGGCATACTCATAGACCTGGCCGGCGACGAAGATGGCGCCCATGGCGTACGTAAGGAAGAACCACTCGACCATTCCCCACTGCGTGGGCTTCCAGCCGGTGGCGCGAGGCTGCAGGCGCTCGGCGGCGAAAACACCAAACTGGGCCGTGAAAGATGAGGCCACAAGAATCAGTGTGTTGGTGAGCGAGAACGGAATGTTGAGCAAGCTCGACTCTGCGGCCCACTGCTCGGGGGCCGCAGATCGAAGAGTGAAGTAGATCGCGAAGAGACCTGCGAAAAACATGACTTCACTGCCCAGCCACACGATTGTTCCCACGGCGACGGAGCTCGGTCGATTGACGACGGGGGCGCCTTGGCGGGGGGATACGGTAGCTGAACTCACCCTTCCATTATGGCGGATAGCGCGCGCAGATATACCGGTTAGCGCCTTCAGACACGGTCTCCGGCTGGGTGATTTCGGGCGATTTCCGCCGTGTGGCAACTAATCTTGAAGACATGTCGATTCAGTACACGTGGCCGCAAACAATCACGGCACTGTTGGACGGTGAAGACCTGAGCGTGAGCCACGCCACGTGGGCGATGAACGACATCGTTTCGGGTGAGGTCACGGATGCCCAGCTGGCCGGATTCCTCGTCGCCCTGCGGGCGAAAGGCGAAACGGTCGACGAAGTGGTGGGTTTTCGCGACGCCGTCTTGCACAACGCGGTTGCGTTGCCGGTGTCCTCACGGGCGCTCGATATCGTGGGAACAGGGGGCGACAACCACAAGACCGTGAACGTCTCGAGCATGGCGTCCATCATCTGTGCTGGCGCCGGAATACCCATCGTGAAGCACGGAAACCGGGCAGCGTCGAGCGCGTCGGGGTCATCGGATGTGCTCGCCGAGTTGGGCATAGACCTGTCGCTTTCTCCGCAGGAGCTTGCAGAGGTCTTTGCGGAGGTCGGTATTGTCTTTGCGTTTGCCGCGGCATTTCACCCGGGGTTCCGACACGCCGCCAAAGCTCGCACAGAGCTCGGAATTCCGAGCATCTTCAACATCTTGGGGCCGCTCTGCAACCCTGCGCGTCCGGAAGCAAACGCCGTGGGAGTTGCGAGCATCGAGCGCGTGCCCCTGATGGTCGGCGTGCTTCAGA
>JBIIKT010000056.1:0-6224 GCA_044233055.1 Microbacteriaceae bacterium | reverse complement strand
GACACGTCGGTGGAACCCGAAGGTCAAGCGCTTCATTCTTGCCGAGCGCTCGGGCATTCACATCATCGACCTTCAGCAGTCGCTGACCTACATCGACCAGGCGTACGACTTCGTGAAGCAGACCGTCGCCCGCGGCGGATCGGTGCTCTTCGTGGGCACCAAGAAGCAGGCTCAGGAGTCCATTGCCGAGCAGGCAATGCGCGTGGGTCAGCCCTTCGTCAACCAACGCTGGCTGGGTGGACTGCTCACCAACTTCAACACGATTAGCCAGCGTCTCGCGCGCATGAAAGAGCTCGAGCAGCTTGACTACGAGGACGCCTCGAAGTCGGGCTTCACCAAGAAAGAGCTGCTGATCAAGAAGCGCGAGCTCGACAAGCTTCACAAGAGCCTCGGTGGTATCCGCAACCTGCAGAAGACGCCGAGCGCACTCTGGGTTGTCGACACCAAGAAAGAGCACCTCGCGATTGACGAGGCCAAGAAACTGGGCATCCCGGTTATCGGCATTCTCGACTCCAACTGCGACCCCGACGAGCTGGCGTACCCCATTCCGGGAAACGACGACGCTATTCGGTCGGTCGGCCTTCTCACGCGCATCATCGCTGACGCTGTGGCCGAGGGGCTCATTGAGCGTCACCAGAAGGCAGATTCGGGGCAGGCCGCTGAGCCCATGGCCGAGTGGGAGCGCGAGCTTCTCGAAGCCGGCGGCGTTGCCGCACCCGCAACCGAGGCACCCGCTTCTGACGCTGCAACCGAGGCACCCGCCGAGGCTGTTGCCGAAGCCGAGGCTGAAGTCGCTCCCGAAACCACCGCAACCGAGGTCGCAGAGCCGGCCGCCGAGAAGGAATAACCGAACATGGCTAATTTTTCACTCGAAGACGTTAAGACGCTGCGCGAGCGCCTCGGCACGGGCATGGTTGACACCAAGAACGCCCTGGTCGAAGCCGATGGCGACATGGACAAGGCCGTAGAGATTCTTCGCCTCAAGGGAGCAAAGGGCAACGCCAAGCGCGCCGACCGCTCCACGAGCGAAGGCCTCGTTGCCGCAAAGGCTGAGGGTGGCAAGGCCACCATCATCGAACTCGCGTGTGAGACCGACTTTGTGGCCAAGGGAGACAAGTTCATCGCCCTGTCAAACAAGGTGCTCGACGCGGTAGTTGCTGCGGGCGCCACGACGGCCGAGCAGGGACAGGCCGCCTCGGCCGGTTCGCAGACGGTGGCCGACCTCATCAACGACGAGGCAGCCATAATCGGCGAGAAGATTGAACTGCGTCGTGTTGCCGTCGTGGAGGGCGAGAAGCTTGCCATCTACATGCACCAGACCAGCCAGGACCTGCCCCCGCAGGTGGGCGTTGTGGTGGGCTACGCCGGCTCAGACGACGAGACGGCTCGTTCGATAGCCATGCACATCTCGTTCGCCGACCCGCAGTTCCTGGCTCGCGAAGACGTTCCTGCCGCCGAGGTGGAGAAGGAGCGCCAGATCGTCACCGAAATCACGCGCCAAGAGGGCAAGCCCGAGGCGCAGATCGACAAGATTGTTGACGGTCGTTTGGCCGCGTTTTACAAGCAGGTCGCCCTGCTCGAACAGGACTATGCACGCGACGACAAGCAGAAGGTGTCGAAGGTTCTCTCCGATGCCGGCCTCACTGTTTCGGGCTTTGTCCGGTTCAAGGTAGGCGCTTAGTTTCGCAGATCTTTTCAGCGCCCGGTTCGTGAGGTTTCTCGCGTGCCGGGCGCTGTGCGTTGGGGGCCGCGCGGTAGCGTAAGACGTACACATCCGCTTGCGCTAAAGGATTAGATCATGCCAAAACGTCGTCGCGTCCTCCTCAAGCTTTCCGGAGAAGCCTTTGGCGGCGGATCCCTCGGGGTGAATCCCGATGTCGTGGCCTCACTCGCGCAGGAGATTGCTGAAGCGGCCAAGCAGGTCGACGTGGCCGTGGTCGTGGGTGGTGGCAACTTCTTTCGCGGCGCCGAGCTCAGCCAGCGCGGCATGGATCGCGCTCGCGCCGACTACATGGGCATGCTCGGTACGGTCATGAACGCCCTCGCCCTGCAGGACTTCCTCGAGCAGGCCGGGGCGCAACCGCGCGTGCAGTCAGCCATTGCCATGGCGCAGGTCGCCGAGCAGTACATCCCGCTGAGGGCTATTCGCCACCTCGAGAAGGGACGCGTCGTCATCTTTGGCGCGGGTGCGGGGTTGCCGTACTTCTCCACCGATACCGTCTCGGCCCAGCGCGCGCTCGAGATTCACGCCGACGTGGTCTTGGTGGCCAAGAACGGTGTTGACGGCGTCTACTCGGATGACCCCAAGAAGAATCCCGACGCCGCACGGCTCGAGACCGTCACTTTTGATGAGGCACTCAAGAAGGGCCTCAAGGTCGTCGATTCCACCGCATTCTCGCTGTGCATGGATAACAAGATGCCCATGCGCATCTTTGGCATGGAGCCCACGGGAAACATCACCCAGGCAATTCTCGGGGCACAAATCGGCACCCTCGTCACCAACTAGACTCGTTCCACGACCATTCAGACGAAGGAGTCTTTCGTGATTGCAGCAGTTCTCAGCGACGCCAAGGACCGCATGGCCAAAGCCGTCGAGGTTGCCAAGGAAGACTTCGCGACCATCCGCACCGGCCGGGCCAACCCCGCACTCTTCCAGAAGATTCTCGTCGACTACTACGGCACGCCCACTCCGCTGGCGCAACTCGCTTCGCTGCAGAATCCTGAAGCGCGCACGATTCTCATCACGCCCTACGACAAGGGCGCTCTCAAGGAGATTGAACAGGCTCTGCGCGACACTCCCAACCTGGGTGCCACCCCATCTAACGACGGCACCATCATTCGCGTTGCTCTGCCCGAGCTCACCGAAGATCGTCGCAAAGAGTACGTGAAAATTGTCAAGGGCAAGGCCGAAGACGCACGCGTTTCGGTGCGCAACATTCGGCGTAAGGCCAAGGACGACATCGATGCCCTCAAGGGTGAGGTGGGCGACGACGACCTTGCTCGCGGTGAGAAGGAACTCGAGGCTGCCACGAAAGCGCACATTGATCAGATTGACGATTCTCTGAAGCGCAAAGAAGCCGAGCTGCTCGAGGTCTAGGGTTGTCGAACAACATCACCCCCGAGGAGCGCGAGCGCCGCACTCCCACGGAAGAGATTCAGGCGCAGTTCCGCAGCGCCCGGGCAGATATTGAGCGACAACTCGAGAACACCAAGGCCCAGTTTGAGCACACTCGCGTTCAATTCGAAGCGGCCAACGAGAAGATTCGCAAGCGAACCGGGCGCAACCTGCTCGGGGCCATCGCGGCCGGAATAATCTTTGGCGCTTTCGTGCTCGTGAGCCTGCTGATCTTCAAGTGGCTGTTCGTCATCTTTGCCGCGGTTGTTTTGGGTATTTGTACTCTCGAACTGGCCAATGCCATGAGGGTTCGGGGTTGGTACGTTCCGCGCATCCTGAGCGTTGTTGTCACGGTGGTAACGATGCCGGTGGCCTTCTTTGGCGGCCTCGTCATTACGGGGATTGTGATTGCGCTGGGTACTGTCATCATCCTGATCACCCAGATCGTCACCTCGAATCGGGCTGCCTATGTTGACAAGGCACCTCTCCGGCAACGCATGTTCGCCGCTGTTTTTGTGCAGGCCTACGTTTCGGCTCTTGGCGCGGTGACCGTCAACATCGTGGCGAACGACGACGGGCAGTGGTGGGTGCTCGGCTTCCTGATTGTGGTGGTTTCCATCGACACCGGCGCGTACGTTACGGGACTGCTCTTCGGCAAGCACCTCATGGCCCCCAGCATCAGTCCCAAAAAAACCTGGGAGGGCTTTGCCGGAGCGGGCGTCATTTCCCTCATTTCGGGAGGTCTGGTCGTCACGCTCATGCTTGGTCTGCCCCTGTGGTTTACGCCGATCTTCTCCATCCCCATTCTGTTTTCCGCGGTCTGGGGTGACCTCGGGGAGTCTCAGCTCAAGCGCATCATCGGCGTGAAAGACATGAGCAACTGGCTGGCGGGTCACGGCGGCTTTCTCGACCGCCTCGATTCCATCCTGCCCACCGCGCTCGTGGTGTACATCATCTACGTCGTCGTTCACACAGTCTCCTAGCGCGGGTGTGGAGCGCGTCACAGGAGATTTTTTGAGAGAATGGGCACGTGAACTTAACTTTCAATCGCGCTACCGGCAATCGTCCCGCCTACGACCCCGTTCAGGTTGAGGAATTCGTTGAGGATGCCCGACGCGCCTACGATGCTCCGGCGGGAATGCCGGCAACCCTCACGGCCATGCAGATTCGCCAGGTGTCCTTTGCGCTCAAGCGTGGCGGGTACGACGCGGCTCAGGTCGACGCGGGCTTGGAGAGGTTGGAGATAGCCTTCGCCACAGCCGAGCGGGAGGCCGCAATTGCGCGTGACGGCTGGGAGAGCTGGTCGAGCCGCGGTGTTGCCGCAGCCGAAGACCTCAGGGATCGCCTCCTGCGCGAGCCGAAGAACCGTTTCCGTAAGGCCAAGGGAGCGGGATACAAGCGTTCCGAGGTCGATGCCTTTAGCGAGCGCGTGCTCGACTACCTGGCCACCGGCGTGGGGCTCACCCTCCCCGACGTGCGACGTGTCACCTTTACGGCCGCCCGTGGCGGGTATGACGAAGCGCAGGTGGACTATGCGCTTGACGTGCTGATCGACATCATGCTGGCCAAGGGCCACTAGCGGTTTTTCACCATTAAAGGTATATCGGGGTAAACTAATTGCCCGATGGGTAAACACGTTGCAGTAGAGACCGGTTCGCGCCTCGATGCGCGCGCCGTTCGACGTCGTGTGCGTGCCCGGCGGGCGGTTTTTCGTCGCGGTTCGACAAAAACAACGCCGCCACTCCTGATGGGAACGATGGTTCTCACGCTGGCGCTCATCATGGTGACTGTTGTCGACCCCTACTCGGGTGCCGTGGCATCACCCTCGTTCCGGTTCACCTACGATTCGTGGGTCGGACCCGTGCAGTCGCTGCGCGCCGGGTCCGGGGCCGTGGCGTCTGATCGCGACGACGTAGAAACGGTGGCTGGCATCCCCGGTCTCTTGGGCGTTCCCGCAGCGGGCGTTCCCGATCCCGCGTCGGCGCAGGCCATTGGATATCGCCTGGTGGCGGATCGCGGATGGGGCGTTCAGGAATTCGATTGCTTGGTTTTGCTCTGGAACCGTGAGTCGAACTGGAATGTTTACGCGCTTAACCCCAGCAGTGGCGCTTACGGCATCCCCCAATCGCTCCCCGCCGAGAAGATGGCCACCGCAGGAGCCGATTGGCAGACCAACCCCGTCACGCAGATCACGTGGGGCCTCAACTACATCCAAGCTCGCTACGGCGCGCCCTGCGGTGCTTGGGCGCACTCCGAAGAGAACAACTGGTACTAGCCCGCCACATCCTTCCTCGTCCGGGCTTTAGGCTTGATGCATGGCCCGTCGCAATCGCCCCTCGCGTCCTGAGGACGACTACGAAGAGATTGACGCCGGACGTATCCTGGGTGGTTTTCGGCGCACCGAGGTGAAGCGTGGCCAGTCGTGGACCGTGCAACCCATCAGTGAAGCGCGTGCTGTGAAGGACTACACCTGTCCCGGGTGTCACAACGTGATCACTGAGGGTGTGGCACATCTGGCGGTGTGGCGCAACGACGGCATCATGGGCGAAAACGTCGACGTGGAAGCGCGCCGCCACTGGCACACGCACTGTTGGAGGATCGGGTGACCGAAGAGATTCGCGGGTCGACTGTGTTGCCCGCTCGCCGCGAAGACATTACGCTGCACACGTCGGACGGGCTCACTCTCGTAGGAGAGTTGGCGTTACCCGCAGAACGACCTCCCGTGGCGACCATGGTGTGTCTGCATCCGCTGCCCACGGCCGGGGGATTCATGGATTCCCACATCCTGCGCAAAGCGGCGTGGCGTTTGCCCGCGCTCGCAGACATTGCCGTGCTCAGGTTCAACACGCGGGGAACCCGCTCGCCGCGCGGCCAGAGCGAGGGCCAGTTCGACGGCGGTGTAGCCGAGCGGGCCGACGTGGCTGCAGCCATGGATTTTGTGGCCGCTCGAAACCTCCCACACCCGTGGTTGGTGGGGTGGTCCTTCGGCACCGAGCTCGCCCTCAAGTATGGCCGGGAACACCCCGTTGACGGCGCGATACTGCTCGCTCCGCCGTTGCATCGGGCCACCGATGCCGAAGTGGCTGCGTGGGCCGACGATGAACGGCGT
>JBIIKT010000055.1:0-6245 GCA_044233055.1 Microbacteriaceae bacterium | reverse complement strand
TGAACGTGACAGTGAGGTCGATGCGAGCGGACTGCTCCTCGGCAGTGACTGCGCCCACCTTGGCGAGCACCGCAATCTCGGCGCCGTCAACGGGGTCGACGAGGACCGGTCGCGTGAACTTTACCTGGTAGCCGAGCACGCGCCCCGGGTCGCCCAGCCACTCCACCACGGGTTGAACGGCAACGCCCATGGTGAGCATGCCGTGCGCCAAGACACCCGGCAATCCCACCGCAACGGCCACGTCATCGCGGTAGTGAATGTCGTTGAAGTCTCCGGAGGCGCCGGCATACCGCACGAGTGAGTCACGCGTGAAGCGATATGTGGCCGCGGCAACCTCGTCGCCCACGGCTAACTGCTCAAGGGTGGGCATTAGTCATCCGCCCTCACCACGAGTGTCGACGTGGCGGTGACCACGTGTGCGCCCGAGGCGTCAGTAATGCTCGACACCGCGGTGACCAAGCTGTTTCCGGCGAGCGACTTGACCGACTCGACGGTGAGCACCGCCGTGAGCTCATCTCCGGCCACGATGGGTCGGGTGAAGGCGAAGTCCTGGCTGCCGTGCACCACTCGAGAGAAGTCGATGTTGGCGCCGGGCATGTCGAGCAACTGCGCCAGTGTTTTTTCCTGAACCACGACGGCAAAGGTGGGCGGCGCCACGATGTCGGAGTAGCCTGCGGCGCGCGCGGCCTCAACATCTGAGTGGATGGCGTTCGTTGCCATGACAGCACGGGCAAACTCGCGAACCTTTTCGCGACCCACCAGATAGGGCGCCGTTGGTTCGCACGAACGACCAACAATGTCGGGGTTTACTGCCACGGCATCATTCTACTGACGCCACCGGAACCAGCGGTGTGGTCGTCTGACGCTCTGAGGTAGCGCCCGTGGGCAGGGTCATGGCAAGCGAGACACCGACCTCGACGGGCTGGTACGTCACGTTTGTGGCCAAGTTTTCGATGAGGATCGTGCCGAGACCCGGCGTGACATCGGTGTCAATCGTTGAGCCGTCATTGGTCAACGTGAGCTCGACCTCATGATTGCTTGGAAGGGAAAGCGACACGGTCATGGTGTGAGCCCGGCCGTGCTTAATGGAGTTTGTCGCACACTCACTAGCGATGTCGCGGAGTGCCCGCATGACCACACGATCCTTTTCAATCACGGCGCGTGTCGTTCCCGAGTAAGACGTTCGGATCTCGAGAACACCCGCCCATCGATCGACGAGTTCCGCAAAAACATGGTGCAAGGTTTGGGGTCCTCCGGTGGCTTGCAGCCGGTTCACGCTGTCGTCAAGAATGGTGCGAATCTCATCGATTGCCGCACCGGTATCTCCACCGGCTTCAATCACCTGCTTGAGGCGAAACGCCGAGGCCAGCAGCGTGCCCTGAATATCGCGGTGCAGCGCGGTGGAGAGTTCTTGCTGCTCCTGCCAGACAAGCGCGTTGGCCCGAGCCAGTTCCCAGCGCAATTGCTTGTTCACGCGTTCGGAATCACGCAGGATCTGCTGCCGCGCGGCATGGATTCCCGCAGGAAGAACAACCAGCCAACAGACCAGGGGGCCAAGTGCCGTTGTGTACACGATGTTGGACCACGCTAAACCGCTTGACCATAGGTTGAGCAGCGAAAACGCCGAACTGAGCGCGGCGCCCAGTGCCAGAAAGTTGAGCGTCATCAGCACAACGCGGGTGGCCAGGTGCAGGCGCGCGTAACGGCGGCGCGCGTCGAGCCAACCGAGGCCCAGAAAGGCGAAGATCAACAGGGCCAAAACGGCAGACGCCAGTGTTCCGAGCCACGGTCCGAGAACGAAGAGCAGCGGGGGACTCGCAAGGAGCAGGGCAAACACGCTTGTGATGAGGGGGCGAAAGGGGCGAGCCAGAGTGGAGAACGAGAGCACAGCGCGCACGCTGATCCGGGTTGGACGATCGGTATTGGGAGCCTCTGGAAAGTTCCGGGGATTCTCGTGCAGGTCGTGACTGAGTGGTCGAATAACGCCATCTGCTAAACCAATCAGCGTGTCGACAACCTCTTGAGCGCTGGCGTGTTTGCGATGCGGTCTCAAGACGGCCCGGATCGCCTCGTCGACCGTTTCGCGAACACCGCGCAACAATTCCGCTCGAACTGCCGCGCGTTCGGCCACACTTCGGGCGAGAAGATTTCGAAGTCGCCCGTCTTGCCGCTGCAGGGTCTGCATCTCGGCCCGATACAACTTGGCATCGTTCACCACGATTGACGCAAGTGCAAACAATGCGAGACCGGTGGTGAATCCGGCCGCAAGTCGAAAGACGAGCAGATGGTCGACGGCGAGGCCTTCCCACACGGAGAGTCGTTGAACGACGACCGCTCGGCCCGCCTCAATCATTCCGAACGAGAAAAGGACGAGGACTGCGCGCACCCAGCCCGTGGGGACCGCGCGAAACAGCAGACCGAGGAGCATGAAGACGCCCATTGCCACAACAAATGATCGCGTGGCGACAAGAAGCCAGGGCAACCAGTCGGCCGCCGTGCGATCAATGTCAGCCAGAGCCGTGCCCACGCTCAGGGGAACGAGAACCATGAGGCCCACTTGCCAGGAGAACGCATAGGGTCCCGAGTATCGCTGAACAGTACTCAACACAGAGTTCTTCGAGTCCGTGGCCATGCACCTACGATATTGCCCCACCGCGAAAAAGGCTCACTCGTCGCGCGCGACCGGACAAGGCGAAAGCCCCGGACGAGGCCGGGGCTTTCACTAAATCGGCTCAGCCGATCAAAAATTGTTCCTACTGGCAGCTGTCGCACTGCAGCAGATCCATTGGGTCAACGGGGACTGCGTAACCACCTACGTTGTCGTTGCTGTCGAATTCCATGATGCCTCCTGCGAAATCTGGTGTCGAGATCCGGGTTTTCCGGTTTCTCTTCCGCATCTTTGCGGTGGAGCTCCACTATATACCGGGAATGACACCCGTGTCATTCCACTACATCTAGTGTTTTTCATTGTTTTGGGAGGAAACCTCCACCACGCGGTCAGTTTTCCTTGAAAAATCGCGGAAAACCGCGGTCAAAAGATTTTGTGGGAATTTTTCGGTTCGGCGTGTCGCAATCAGGCAAAATTTTCTCGCGCGTTCGCCACGCGTGGGGCAGACTGAGGACGACGTGCGAGGAGCCCCATGAACGAAGTTCGCCCCAAGGGAGGTCGAATGCCGGCTGAATGGGACCCCCACGACAGAACCTGGATGGCGTGGCCCGCAAACGGCTACACGCTCGGCGAAACCGCCAGTGAGGCGCGCGAGACGCGCACCGCATGGGCTGCGGTGGCCAATGCGATCGTGCCGTTCGAACCGGTCACGATGGTTGTGCCCAAAGCAGACGTGGAGATTGCGCTCGAGTATCTGGACGAACGCGTCAACATTCTCACGGCGAAACTTGACGACGCGTGGATGCGCGACATCGGACCGACGTTTGTGCGCACGCCCGGCAAGACGGTGAGTGCTGTCAACTGGGTGTTCAACGGCTGGGGTTCGCAAGACTGGGCCTCGTGGAACAATGACAATCTCATTGCCACCAAGCTGGCCAAGGCGACGGGCGTTGATGTCATCGCCTCGCCCCTCGTGAACGAGGGCGGCGGTATTCACGTCAACGGGGCGGGAACGATACTGCTCACCGAAACCGTGCAACTCGATCCGGGGCGCAACCCCGATTGGACGAAGAAAGACGTTGAGAACGAGCTGCGCCGAACCCTCGGGGTGCAGCGATTCGTGTGGTTGCCCCGTGGACTCACGCGCGACTACGACGAGTTTGGCACCCGCGGACACGTGGACATCGTGGCCTGTTTCTCCAACGAAAACACTGTGCTGTTCCATGCGCAACGAAACGCCGAACACCCCGACTTCTGGATCAGCAATGAGGTGCGGCGAATCTTGCGCGAATTGGCAAAGAAGTGGCAGAAGCGCGATGCCTCCGGAGAGCCTGTGGGGCCTCCCCTGCGCATTATCGGAATTCCCGCCCCGGAAATCCTTCGCGATGACAACGACTGGGTGGACTACAGCTACATCAACCACTACGTGTGCAACGGTGCCGTGATTATGGGGTCATTCGATGACGCAAACGACAAAATTGCGGCGCGGATTTTACGACGCGCCTACCCGGGTCGACAGGTCGTTGCCGTGGATGCACGCGCCATTTTTGCTCGAGGCGGCGGAATCCACTGCATTACGCAGCAGCAGCCCTCGCCATAGGGAGCACTCGGGTCGGATCCGCGTGGATGCGTCCTTACTCGTCAATCAACTTCTTGAACTCGATTGACGTTTGATTGAGGTGTGCCTTCATCAAGTGTTCAGCCTGTGCCGCATCACCTTGAGCAATCGCGTCTCGAATATCTCTGTGCGCTCTCAGGCTTGATTTTTTGACGAACTCCATGTGAAAAGCATCAACCGGTTGAAACATTCGAACGCGCGCGTCTTCAATGGCTTTCAAGAGGAAAGAATTCTTTGTACCTCGTGCTATCGCAAGATGAAAAGCGGTGTCTGCACTTCTCGATTCTGAAAGTGTTGTGGCGTTTTCCAGCTGCGTAATCGCGGAATCAATGTCGTGGATGATTTCTGGGGAATGCGATGTGGCAAGTGCCTTGGCGGCTGCACCCTCAAGAATTTCTCGAAAATCGATGAGCTGTAAGACTTCTTCCAATTGGTTTCTGAGAATTGACTTCACCTCAGCCTGTGACATCTGGACTTCACAAACAAAAGCACCACCAGAAGCTCCTCTTTTGATGCTGAGAACGCCGGAGCCTTCTAAAGTCCTGAGGGCTTGTCTCACTGTTTCTCGTGAAACACCCAGTTGCTCCGCGAATCTTCTTTCTGCGGGTAGCTTTTCGCCCGGCAAGATACGACCAAGAGCGATTTCCCTGTGGATGATTTCGACAACTTTGACATGCCCAGGTACAGAATTTGCCGGGCCCATTGTTCTTTGGGTAGCAACCACAGACAGCCTCCAGCCTCAGTTTAAAGCGGCATACCGGGTTTGTCTTCTCCAACGACCCGAGAGCCCGTGAAGAAGTCGAGGAGTCGATCGTCGCCATGACCACCCAGACCTGACTCGCCAAAAAATGACTGTTCCGAGTTCTGTGCCATATCGAGAACGCTGGTTCCGTTTATCTTTACTTCTCCCGCAGGCAGGCGTTCTGCCAAGTGATGTGCGGCTGCAGTGTCTTCCGAGAAGACGTAGGCGGCAAGACCCACATTTCCGTGCGATGCAGCGACGAGTCCTTCCTGGTCTGAGCCGACTTGTTCGACAAGCAGCAACGGCCCAAATACTTCCCCCTCCGGCCGCGCGCCATTTGCCCGCATGATTGTCGCGGGGAAAAAAGACCCTTCTGTGGGTACGTGGTGTTCATGAAAAATCTGTGCACCCGAAGAAACAAGCTCGCTCCTTTGAGCAGAGAGTGACGTTTGTCTCTGTCTCGTAGCAACAGGACCTATCTGTGTGAGCTCATCGAGCGATGATCCCACTCTCCACTGATGTGATTCTTCTTGCAATGCGATGAGCAAATCTTCATAAACATCTTTATGGGCAAACACGTGTCGAGGGGCTTCACACCACTGCCCCGAAAGCTTCCAGGCCCCACTAATGAGCGCGGTTGCCGTCTTCTTTATGTCTGCATCAGATCTGACCAGTGCAGGGTTGTTTGACCCAAGTTCGAGTTGTAGGCGGGTAAATCGACCAATCGTTCTGAGGGCGATATCTCTTCCTACTTCAGTTGACCCCGTCATTGACACAGCCCGAACACGACTATCGCTAACAAGAGCTCTTCCCAGTTCTGCTCCTCCGCGGATAAATGACCACGTCCCCGCAGGGAAACCTGCCTCAGCAGCCGCCTCGGCAATGAGTTCTGCACTGTGGGGCGCAATCGTTGACGGCTTCACGATTACTGGTGCTCCTGCAGCCAGAGCAAACGCCATTTTCTTGACAATCATGGGGCTGGGGGCGTTCCACGGTGTGATGAGGGCTGTTGGCCCCCACGGAACGCGAAGCAATCGCACCTCTGCGTGATTTGCGGGAAGAACAACAGTTCTATTGGCTTTTTCTGCCCGCTGAATCGCATCACGAACAATTGATGCGTTGCCCGAACAAATCAGTCGCGTCACTGAGATGGGGACACCGGAATTCAAAGCATCCAAGTAGGCGATTCTTTCGTATCTCTGTTCGAGACCAATGGCGAATCTTTCAAAAACCTCAGCTTTCTCTTCAATCGGAAGGGATTGCCAGGCCGCCCGCTC
>JBIIKT010000054.1:0-6271 GCA_044233055.1 Microbacteriaceae bacterium | reverse complement strand
TCGGTTCTTCGGGAGACAAGGTCGATCGTGAGTCTCACTAGCTCCGCTTCGCGAGCGCATCTCGTCCTCGAGCAGAAGCCGCTTCTCCGGGCACTGACTGCGGCTCTCGGCCGAAAGGACGCGGTAACGACCCGAGCCTTCGATCGAGTCGTTTCTGCCGTCGATGCGTCGCACTACCTGCTCACGCCGGACGCCGTTGTCGTTCCGCAAGACATTCCAGAAATTGCGCAACTCTTTCGTTACGCGATCGCGTCAGGTCGGGCCGTAACTTTTCGTTCGGGCGGCACGAGTTTGTCGGGACAGGCCTCCACCGACAACATCCTCGTCGACACGCGCGCCCACTTTCGCCGAATCCTGATTGACGCCGACGGCGCAATTGCCCGCGTTCAGCCCGGCGCCACAGTTCGTCAGGTCAACACTCGTTTGTTGCGCCACGGGCGCAAGCTCGGCCCCGACCCGGCGAGCGAAATCGCCTGCACTATTGGCGGTGTGGTTGCGAACAACTCCAGTGGCATGGCCTGCGGGACGGCACAGAACACCTACAACACACTGCGCTCAGCCATCGTCGTGCTGCCCAGCGGCACCGTCGTCGATACGAGTCTCGCCGACGCCGAGCAACGTCTTCTTGAGGCAGAACCCGAACTGTGTTCGGCTCTGATGGAGTTGCGTGAGCGCATCGCAAGTAGTGACGCGTTGAGGGCCGAGGTCGAGCGGCAGTTCGCCATCAAGAACACGATGGGTTATTCGCTGAACGCGCTCGTCGACTTTGATTCTCCGGCACAAATCCTGACCCACCTCATGGTCGGGAGCGAGGGCACACTCGGTTTTGTTGCCGAGGCATCATTTAACACGGTCGCTCTCATGCCCGCTGCGGCGACCACCCTTCTCGTCTTTGACTCTCTGCAAGCGGCGACCGACTCACTCCTCGACCTCATCGCCACCGAGCCG
Organism: Microbacteriaceae bacterium; assembly: GCA_044233055.1. Classification (GTDB taxonomy): domain Bacteria; phylum Actinomycetota; class Actinomycetes; order Actinomycetales; family Microbacteriaceae; genus UBA963. The sequence continues at coordinate 5,323 of JBIIKT010000054.1, read as the reverse complement.
GCGACAATCGAATTGATGGATTCCGCGTCGCTTCGCGCTGCCCTGAAAGACGAGGAGTCACGAGCGACTCTGCCGAAACTCGACATTGTGAATCACTGCGCACTGCTGGTTGAGTATCAGGCCCCAGACGACAGGTCGCTGAACGTCCTGACGCGCCGGGCCACAAAGTTTTTTGCGAGGCTAAAACTTGCCGTGACGCCGGAGTTGACGCGTGACCCCGCGCTTCGTGCATCCCTCTGGCACATTCGAAAGGGCCTCTATGCGACGGTGGCGGGTGCGCGCCCGAGCGGAACGACCGCCCTTCTCGAGGACGTTGCTGTGCCTGTGGCGAAGTTGTCGGAAACGTGCAGCAAGCTACTGAGACTTTTCGACCTGCACGGCTACGACGATGCGGTGATTTTTGGGCACGCGAAGGACGGAAACATCCACTTCCTCGTCAATGAGAACTTTGACTCGGCAAAAAGCGTGGCCCGCTACCGATCCTTCACCGAAGACATGGTGGAGATGGTTCTCGGGGCGGGCGGAACACTCAAGGCCGAACATGGCACGGGTCGGATCATGGCCCCGTTTGTGGAGCGACAGTATGGGGCCGAGCTTTACGAGGTCATGCGCGACATCAAGCGAGCCTTCGACCCGAACGGAATACTCAACCCCGACATCATCCTGACCACCGATCAAGACCTGCACGTGAAAAACCTGAAGTCCACACCGACCGTGGAAGATGAGGTGGACCGTTGTGTGGAGTGCGGATACTGCGAGCCGGTGTGCCCCAGCAAAGATTTGACCACTACGCCGAGGCAGCGAATTGTCGTTCGGCGGGCAATTGCACAGGCCTCGGCGGACGGCAATCGAGCCCTCGAGCGTTCGTTGACTCGCGCACAAGATTTTGATGTCATCGAGACCTGTGCGGTAGACGGCATGTGCCAGACGGCGTGCCCGGTTCGCATCAATACCGGCGACCTCATTCGCCACCTGCGGACCGACGCGGCCGGCGGGGTTCAGGGCCGAACCTGGAACCTTGCTGCACGTCACTGGAAGATCGTTTCGACTCTTGCGGGTCGCGTCCTGACGCTTGCGAGCAAGATTCCGGAACCCCTGATTGCCGGCCCCAACCGACTCGCGCGGGCTGTGTTTGGGGCCGACACAGTTCCCCTGTGGTCTCGCGACCTGCCTCGCGGAGGCCGTGCCCGAGAGTTACACGACGCTGAGGTCCATTCAGCGCGCAAAGATACCCCGGCACTCTCGGCCGTCTTTTTTCAAGCGTGCGTCGGCAGCATGTTTGGCCCGGCAGATGGCGGCGGCGGTGTCGCTGCGGCGTTCGAATCGCTTGCCGAAAAATCGGGTATCGTGCTCACTCGACCAGTCGGCCTCGACGGGCTGTGTTGCGGAACCCCGTGGAAATCAAAGGGTATTGAGGCGGGGTATGCCGCTATGGTCACGCGAACCGTTGACGCTCTCTGGCTCGCCTCTGATTCCGGCCGATTGCCGGTCGTCTGCGACAACTCGTCGTGCTCTGAGGGGCTCGTCACAGCAATCAAAACGGCCGTCGAATCGCATTCCCGCTATGCGGCGCTCCGCGTCGTTGATTCCGTGGATTTTGCTGCAGAGTACATTTTGCCGCGCGTGACCGTGGCCGCGAAGCTGTCGAGCGTGGTAGTTCACCCAACGTGTTCAAGCACGCGTTCCGGGTCGAACGAGAACCTGATGTCCGTCGCCCGTGCGTTTGCTGATGAGGCAGTCGTCCCCGACGCCTGGGGCTGCTGCGGCTTTGCCGGCGACCGCGGCATGCTTCACCCGGAGCTGACGAAAAGCGCCACCGTGGCCGAAGCCGACGAGATCGCCTCCCGATTTGGTCAAACTGTTGATGCCTTCGTTTCGTGCAATCGCACATGCGAAATCGGCATGAGTCGCGCCACCGGCGAGAAATTCGTTCACGTGCTCGAAACCCTTGACGCACGTGCTCAGACTCGCGGAGATGCCCCCCCGAAAATCTTGCCCAAGAGGCGCTCATGACCAAATTCTCAGTGATCGTTGCTTATGACTTGGAGAGACAATGTCCACACCTAAAGTTTTGACCGCTACCGACCCGACGTTTGATGTGGGTGAGGGGGTCATTTGGGATGGCCGCGCTCAACTCGTTCGCTGGGTCGACATTCTCGAGGGTCGAGTTCTTGCTGGCCGGCTCATTGAGGATCGCATTGACATCGTGGACGATCGGCACTTCGGTCAAACTGTCGGAGCCGTGGCCCTCGCCGAAGACGGTGGCTTGCTCGTGGCTGCCGCGCACGGCCTCGCCACGGTCTCACCCGACGGAGACGTTTCTTTTGGTCCCGACCTCGAAGAATTCGTCGCCCCGAACGGCCGCGGTCCCTGGCGAATGAACGACGGGATTGTTGATCCTCAGGGCCGCTTCCTTGTCGGAACCCTGTCCCTTGAGGATGGCTCCGCCGGCTCACACAACGAGGTCTTGTTGCGCATCTCACCGGATGGTTCGATTGAGGTGCTGCGCACGGGCCTGGGAATGTCGAATGGCCTTGGCTTCTCACCCGACGGGTCGACGGTCTTTCACGTCGACACCCTCGCCGGAACGCTCAGCACGCATTCCTATTCCGCTGGGGCATTTGATACCGATGAACCATGGGTCACCATCATTGAGGACTTCACAGATTCTGCTGACGGCATCACGGTGGACGCCAGCGGCGATCTGTGGGTTGCATTCTGGGGTGGGTCGCGCGTCGCCCGGTATCTGCCCAATGGGCACCCGTTAGGCGAACTGCATGTCAATGCGAAGCAACCGACGTGCGTCGGTTTTGTGGGGGAGTCCCTCAATCGACTCGCCATCACCTCGGCTCTCCTGGGTTTGGGGACTGTCAACGATGATTCCGGTGCGCTCTTTGTGAGTGACGTCGGGGTCGTAGGGAAACATGAGTATCGCTGGATGGGCAGCACGATAAGCCCCTCCTGGTAAGCAGACGAAAAGCGTCGACAAGAATAAGGAAAAGAGAAAGAAATGAAACTGGTTCGATTGGGCGCCGTAGGTGCTGAAACTCCGGGCGTGCTCGTTGGCGAAGACGAGTTTGTGGATTTGTCCGACACTGTTGGCGATTTCAACGAGTCGTTTTTCGCATCGGGAAAACTCGCGTCTCTTCACAAGGTCGTCGCAGATCGCGTCGCAGCGGGAAACGTGGAGCCCGTCGGTGGTCGCCGATTCGGTGCTCCGTTTGCGCGCCCGCACCAGATTCTGTGCATCGGCCTGAACTACAGCGATCACGCTGCGGAAAGTGGCAGCGATGTTCCCGATGAGCCCATCATGTTTACCAAGTCTCCCAACACGCTGATCGGCCCTAACGACGATGTGCACATTCCCCGTGGGTCCCTCAAGACCGACTGGGAAATCGAATTGGGCATCGTCATTGGCAAACGCAGTTTGTATCTCGCCAATGAGGCCGAAGCCGAGGCGGCCATCGCCGGCTATGTCCTGGTCAATGACGTGAGTGAGCGGGAATGGCAGCTTGAGCGCTCAGGGCAGTGGTCGAAGGGCAAGTCGGCGCCAACATTCAACCCGGCCGGACCGTACCTCGTTACTCCCGACGAGGTTGGTGACGCAATGAATCTCGACATGACTCTCGACATTGATGGGATTCGTCGACAAACCGGAAACACAAACAAGATGGTTTTTGGCCCGGCGTTCTTGGTCCATTACTTGAGCCAGTTCCTCGCTCTCGAACCCGGCGACCTCATCAACACCGGCACGCCGCCTGGAGTGGGACTTGGCATGAAGCCTCCGACGTATCTTGTCGGCGGAGAGACGATGACGCTCAGTATCAGCAAGCTCGGCACGCAGACTCAACACGTGGTTGCCGGCCCCGTTTCGACAGCAGAGGAGAAGTGAAAATGGCCCAAACCGATATGCCCGTTGAGCAGCTGCGCGAGTACCGCTCGTCGGTCACACCTGCGGCAGACCTAAAAGAGTTCTGGGGCGCGCTCTTGACCAGTGCAGCCGAACTCGCCACACCGACAACGACGAGGGAGTTGGAGTCCACGCTGACCCGCATTCGCGTCTACGACCTCGAGTTCAGCGGCGCACTCGGGCATCGAGTCAAGGGCTGGCTTCTGCTCCCGCGGGACGCAGAAGAGCCGTTACCGTGCGTCGTGAAATTCATCGGCTACGGAGGTGGGCGCAGCCTTCCCCACGAGTTCACGCTGTGGCCGTCTGCGGGCGTCGCAGTCGCGGTCATGGATACCAGAAGCCAGGGCTGGTCGGATTCGGTTGACCCCGGTGTCGACCTCGCTCCCCAGGTACCCGGATTCGTGACCCAAGGCATCACCGCTGCTGCCACTCACTACTATTCGCGGGTATTTGTCGACGCCGCGCGACTGGTGACGTGCGTTCAGCAGTTACCCCAGATAGATCCTGCACGCGTCGCCATTGCCGGGGGTAGTCAGGGAGGAGGGATTGCAATCGCCACCGCAGCGTTGAGCGCGGGCTTGGCCCCGGTTGCGTTGCGACCCGAGCCACTTGTGGGCGCGAGTGTAGACGTGCCCTTCTGGTGCGATGTTTACCGCGCAGCGACCATGGTTGACACGGCGCCGTACGTCGAGCTCAGCAACTATCTCCGCGTGCGCCCACGCGACGTCGACGCCGTTCGCACGACTTTGAGTTATATCGACTGCTCAGTGCTCGCGGCCTACGCGGAGTGCCCGAGTTTGTTCGGCGTTGCCCTCATGGATGACGTTTGCCCGCCCAGCACGGTTTACGCGGCCTATAACGCGTGGTCTGGACCGAAGCAGATTGAGGTTTACCCATTCGGTGATCACAACGGTGGAGACTCATGGCACGAGCTTGCCGAACTCGAGTGGCTTCATCCCCGCTTTCGAGGATGAACGGTTGGCCATCGCGCTGCGATGAGCGATACGGCAGGGACTGCTCAGCACACTCCGGCGGCGAACCGGAGTCCGGAGCCCCTCGGTAGGATTCATGTCATGACCGCGGCTACCGAGGGGCGCAGGCCCAATATCCGGCAGGTCGCGGTGCTCGCGGGTGTCTCGCACATGACGGTATCGCGGGTGCTCAACGAGCATCCGAGCATCGCGTCTGCCACTCGTGAGCGCGTACTCGATGTGATGCGCGAGCTCAACTACCGCCCCAATAGCGCTGCGCGCGCACTGGCAACGCGCCGAACCAATCGCCTCGGTGTTGTTGTTGACAACATCAACGAGTACGGGCCGGCGAGCACCGTGCGGGCTATCGAGCATGCGGCACAGGACCGTGGCTTCACCGTCTCGTCGATCGCCGTGTCGGCAGATCGGTCGATCACGGCAC
>JBIIKT010000053.1:0-6279 GCA_044233055.1 Microbacteriaceae bacterium | reverse complement strand
GGCCGGACGATTCGCTACACCGGTGTCCAGCACGAAGACTTCGACGCCAGCGCCTGCATTGTCTGGGTATGTGTATGAGGTATCTGCCGGCGCCGTTGCCTGGTCGAGAGCTGAGATTCCCCATGTAGCGTTGTTGCGAGTCGTCGATATCTTCATAATTCCGTCGGGCTCAATGCGTGCCTGCGGATTCTCTGCACGTATCGTCGCAACCTCGGCCGCACTGAGCGAGACGGCCACTCCGTCTATTGCCCGAGTAAAAACGCGGTCGGGAGATTCCCCGATGGCGGTCAAATCCGATACCAGCGGCGCAACCTGACCGTCGGGGACGCTGATGATGTAGTTTTTCTCAGCGGCTGGCGCCGCGGGAACCGCTGTCGCTGTTGCTGTCGGTGTTGGGGTCGCCGATGCGGAGGCACTGGGTGCTGTGGTGGGCGAGACGACGACACTGCCGCCGGCCGAAGGATTAGTACCGTCGAGGGTATTGCCGACAACGCTTTGGTCGGCGGGGAGGGGTATGGACTGACCGTCGGGCAGGGTCGCGGTCAGGTTGCTGTCGACGGCGGCAAACACCGGAACGGCAGAACCCATCAGGGCAAGAGAGGCGACCGCGGCGGTCACCACGGTCGTTCGGAGAGTCCACAGTTTCTTCATGCGGCCAGCCAAGCACAGATGGAAAGCTCACATTGCCAAGAAACGTCCAAGGAACATTCAGCAATTGGCTGATTCTTAAGGCGAGCTCTCACATGTAAAAGTCTATCGCGCGCGTGTGTCACCGGGGGAGTAGGGCTGGGCTTCGCTAAGTTTTAGTCCGTGACCGAGAACCCACCCACTCCCGAGCAGTCGTATGCAGTCTTTCGCGAGCGTCGCAATCAAGCGGTGACGATGCCGCAGGGTAACCTGGCGCTTACCAACACGGCATGGTTTTACGGCAAACCCGGAGTTGAGGAACAGGTCTGGGGAATCCCCGGCTGGTGGTCAACACGAGAAGACGGCGCGTCCGGCATCTCGCTTCGGGCGGAGGCCTCCGACGGCATTGTTGTCGACGAACGCGTGGTCGACGGCACCATCGTGGTTCGAGCCAAAAACGATGAGAATCCGTCGTCAATCGTCTTTGAAGAGGGAGTGACCGGTTTCGTCATCATCAACGAGGAGGGGCGCTACGCGCTGCGCGTTTGGAACGCACGGTCGGAGGACATCACAAACTTCGGCGGCATCGATGCCTTTCCCTATAATCCCGAGTGGGTGATTCAGGCCACCTTCACTCCGATCGAGGGCGGTCGAGCCGTTGGCGTCGATCATCTGAAAGACGAGGGCAAGACGCGGGAGAAGATAATCCCCGCGGATATCTCCTTCACGCACGACGGGGTCGATTACTCCGTTGCGGCGTTTCAGGAGGGGCGGGCTCTGCTGCTGGTCTTCTCAGATGCGACGAGCGGCGAGTCGACATACAGCGTGGGACGATTTCTCATGTGCGCGCCAAACGCGGACGGAACCATCACCTTGGATTTCAATCTGGCCTATCTGCCCCCGTGCGCGTTCAGCTACAACTTCAATTGCCCCATGCCCCCGGAGGCCAATCGGTTCAGCTTTGCCATTGAGGCGGGAGAGAAGAACGTGCTCAACAAAGAGGGCGGGCTCTTGCACTAAACACCCCCGAGCCGATGCTAACTCGTTGGTTTGAGGGGGCGACGCCCGCGCTTGGGGCGAACCGCAGAGAGGCCCCATCCGTGTTCGGATGACCCCACTTCACTTCGCGAGCGTTCGACGATGGCGCGGACAGTGCGGGCCAGGTCCTCCTCCGCAAGGGCGAGGAGCCACGTGGTGCGAGCCCTGGCATCTTCGCCAGCGGTTGGTTCGGGCAATTCGCCAAAAGAAAATGTGAGTGCATCAAAGGCGGGAACCGGATTCACGTGTGGCAATGACCTCACCATGAAGACGAGGTCAAGAAGATCTGCCCACGCAGTATCGCGATTCACTCCTTCTGGTTCCAACCAGGCCATAATCTCCTGTGAGCCAGAGGCGGTGAGTTGGTAGAGAGGGAGTCCATCGGGGGTCTGGCCGCCGGTCTCCACCTTCGCGTCGCGCACGAGACGATCGAGCGTGCTGTAAATCTGTCCCACGTTCGTGGCTGCCCGATGGGGAGCACGTGATGTCAGCTCGGCGTGCAGCTGAAGGCCGTACTGGGGGCCCAGAGACATGATGGACAACAGGCAGTCGCGAACCGACACTGCACGCCTCCTTGCCCAGCAATTGAATGTGGCTCCCCACAATACTCTACTCGGTGAGACTTTACGCAACCCAGCGAAAGTAATATCTACTTAGTATGCTAAATGCTTATATATACTCCGTGAGTATATAAATATAGATACTGAGTAGTCTTTTGTTTATACCTACTGAGTAGTCCTTTATTAATACCTACTGAGTAGTTCTTTTATAAAAGCCTACTCAGTAGGTTTTAAATTCGATGTCAACCGTGAGATCACCACCACTGAGAGGCGGCTGGGAGCAGCCACAATGCGCGTTGCAGTTTTTCAGCGGGCGTGTGACACTGATGATGCTTTATTTCGTTTCGTGTGGTCGTTGGGGAAGACGAACCAAACGAGAAACGGAAATGAGCATGAACAACGCAAGTAGCGGGCTGATCCAGATTCACTCCGCACCCAAAGCCCTCACGTCGCACGTTGAGTGGGCAATATCTGGTGTGCTCGGTGCGCCGTTCCATTTTCGCTGGGAGCGTCAGCCGATTTCGTCGGAAACCTCGTGCGCCGAGCAAGGATGGGAAGGACCGGTCGGTTCGGCAGCCAAGATTTCCTCCGCGCTCTTTGGCTGGCGCGATCTGAGATTCGAGGTGTCGGAGTATGCGTCGGCCGACAATGACGGTGCCCTCTTCATGCACACACCCTCGCGGGGAATTCATCGTGTGCACGTCGACGCAACCGGTTCGGCATACATTACGCAGGCGCGTCTCATGCACCTGTTCGACGAGTCTGCCGACAGCATCGCTGAACTTCGAGACGCCGTGGCGAGAGAACTCGGGAGCGAATGGGACGCAGAGCTCGACGTCTTTCGTGCTCGTGTCGCCGACCACAGTGTGACCTGGCTCAATCGAGTTGGTTAGGGGTAAGACCGGAACGCTGCCACGGCGTTGTGTCCGCCAAAGCCAAACGAATTACTGATTGCCACGAGAGGACCCTCGGGAAGGGTGCGGGGGGACGTGACCACGTCGAGGATGATCTCGGGGTCTTGATTGTCAAGGTTGATGGTGGGCGGCACGGTTCGGGTGTGAAGCGCCATCACGGTGAACAGGGCCTCGATGGCTCCGGCTCCGCCGAGAAGGTGTCCCGTTGCGCCCTTCGTTGCCGTGACAGCAATGTTCTTGAGGTGATCACCGAAGACGCGCTTGAGTGCGTTGTATTCGGCGATGTCGCCGACCGGTGTGCTCGTGGCGTGGGCGTTGACATGAACAACGTCCGTGAGGGCCGCTCCACCCTTCTCAAGAGCTGCTGTCATGGCGCGAGCCGCTGCTGAGCCCTCGGGGTCGGGCGCGGTGATGTGATACGCGTCACTCGTGATGGCTCCACCAATGACCTCTGCGTAGATGCGAGCACCGCGGGCGAGGGCGTGTTCTTCGGTCTCCAAGACGAGCGCGGCAGCTCCCTCTCCCAATACAAAACCGTCACGGTCCTTGTCGTAGGGTCGCGAAGCACGGGCGGGGTCGTCGTTGCGCTTGCTCAAGGCCTGCATAGCCGCGAATGACGCCAACGGGAGGGGATGAACGGCAGCTTCAGATCCACCGGCAATGACAACGTCGGCGAGACCCGCTCGAAGGTGCTCGACGGCGTTCACGATCGATTCCGTGCTGGAAGCGCAGGCAGACACGACTGTGCGTATTCCCGCGCGTGCGTGAAGATCCATGCCCACCGCTGCGCCCGGACCGTTGGGCATCAGCATAGGAACCGTCATGGGCATGACCCGGCGTGGTCCCTTCTGGCGCAGATCTTCCCAGGCGCTCACGAGGGTCCAGATTCCGCCGATGCCCGTGGCCCAGTCAACCGCCAGCCGTTCGGGGTCAACGGTAGGACTACCCGCGTCGGCAAAGGCTTCGCGCCCCGCGATGAGCGCGTACTGACTGGACGGATCGAGTCTCTTGACCTCAACCCGCTCAAGGATCTCATCGGGGCTCTGTACGACCTGAGCCGCGAACGTCACGGGAAGCTCGAGCTCGGCAATGTAGTCCGCGTCAATCGGGCGAGCCCCCGACTTTCCCGCCAGGAGGTTGTTCCACGTGTCGGTGGCGTTCGCGCCCAGAGGGGTGAACGCACCAATTCCCGTAACGACAATCTTCTGATGTGCCATGTGAGAAATCGTTCCTTCGTGACGGCCTCTACCTGACGCAGAGGGGCGATAAGAAAAAAGACGAGGGCCGGCGCGTCGACTGTTGTCTCGGCGGCGACCCCCGTCTCTTCAGAAGTTAGGCCGCAGCCTTGACGATGTAGTTAACCGCGTCTCCGACGGTCTTGAGGTTCACGACATCTTCGTCGGGAATCTTGACGTTGAACTTCTCTTCGGCGTTGACCACAATCGTCATCATCGAGATGCTGTCGATGTCGAGGTCGTCGGTGAAGGACTTGTCGAGGACGATGGTGTCGGTGGCGATGCCGGTCTCGTCGTTGACGAGCTCAGCAAGACCGCTCAAAACTTCTTCGGTGGACAGTGCCATGAGGTTTTCTCCTTGATTTTCGTTCTTGGGAATACTCCACAAGTTTACTTTGCGTGCGCACCTGCCGTGCACATTTCTGGTGCTAGGGGAGCACAACCACCTGCGCCCCAAAAACAAGCCCGGCCCCAAAACCGATCTGGAGGGCGAGGCCACCACTGAGCTCCGGATGTTCCGCGAGCAGCCGGTGGGTGGCGAGGGGGATGGATGCCGCCGAGGTGTTACCCGTGGTCTCGATATCCCGGGCAATTGCCACACTGTCGGGAAGTGCGAGCTGTTTGGCAAACTCGTCGATGATGCGCATGTTGGCCTGGTGCGGGATGAAGGCGGCGAGTTGGTCACTCGTAATGCCCGCTTCATCGAGAGCACGCTTCGCTACCTTTGCCATTTCCCAGACGGCCCAGCGAAAGACGGTTTGTCCTTCTTGCCGAAGCGTGGGCCAGTCAACGTCGCCGCCGCCATCGCGATACTCGGCCCAGCTGTGATCCATGCCCACGGCGTCCCACTTCGAGCCGTCGGATCCCCACACGGTTTTGGAGATTCCCGGAAAGTCCGAGGGGCCGACTACGGCTGCGCCGGCACCATCGCCGAGGAGAAATGAGATTGTTCGGTCGTTGGGCTTGGCAAAATCGCTGAGCTTCTCCGCACCGATGACCAGCACGTAGTGAGCTAACCCCGAACGAATGAACGAGTCGGCTTGAGCGATTCCGTAGGTGTATCCAGCGCACGCCGCCGAGATGTCGTAGGCGGGGGCGGGGTTTGCGCCCACACGCTCAGCAACGAGCGCGGCCAGTGACGGAGTAGCGACCGTGTTGCTGATGGTCGACACCAAGACGGCATCAATTTGGTCCGGAGTGATGCCCGCCTTGCCGATGGCCTCATTTGCCGCTTCGACAGCCATGTCGACAACGGTGAGCCCAGCCGAAGCACGTTTGCGTGTGATTACCCCAGTTCGCTGACGAATCCACTCGTCACTCGATTCGATGGGTCCGGAAATATCGTCGTTTGTGACGGTGAGGTCGCCCCGCGAAGCTCCGAGGGCGTAGATGCGAGAGTGCTTTGCTCCGGTGGACTCGTGGAGAGTGGGGCGCGTCATGGTGTTCCTTACTTCGCTGTCGAGAGCAACTCGCGGGCCGCCCCGAGGTCATCGGGCGTCGTAATTCCCACGGTGGTCACACCCTTGAGTCCACGCTTGGCCAGTCCGATGAGTGCTCCGGCGGGGCACAGCTCGATGATGCCCGTGACTCCCGCCTGTTCGAATGACGACATGCACTTATCCCAGCGAACGGGAGAAGATACCTGCCCCACCAGAAGGTCGCGGAACGCCGTGCCCTCGGTCACCACGGAACCATCCCGGTTCGTCCAGAGTGTCCGCGCGGGATCGTTGGTGGTGACGGATGCCGCAGCCTCGCGCAATTGGTCGACCGCAGATTCCATGAATGAGGTGTGGAACGCGCCGGCCACCTGCAGAGGTATAACCCGCGAACCGGAAGGAGATTTCTCGGCAAATGCGGCCAACGACGAGAGCTCGCCGGCAACAACAATCTGCCCGCCACCGTTGT
>JBIIKT010000052.1:0-6292 GCA_044233055.1 Microbacteriaceae bacterium | reverse complement strand
TACTTCAGCCAGTCCTTTGCCGTGTAGGCGAGGGCGTCTGGCGCTACAGGGGATGCCATACGTGAATTCTACCGCGTCGGCGCCACCAGCGACGTTGACGGACATCCGTCCGCAAATCCATTCAGCGAATGACGGGGGATTTAGTCTCCGACGGGAGCCGAGAGCCGAGTGCCGGATTCGCCATCAAAGACGTGGATGTGCTTGGGTACGGGTGCCACCACGACAGTGTCTCCGGCCAGTGGATGTTTGCGGCCGTCGACACGGATGACAATGGAATGCTGGGCGCCGTCGACATCGACGTGGCCGTAGAGATACCCGTCGGCACCCAATTCTTCGACCACGTCGATCTTGACCGATAGGCCCTTGCCGTCCTTGGCGACAACCAGGTCCTCGGGACGGATGCCCACACGAACCGACTTTCGGGCAGCATTCTTCTGGGTTTGGGCATCGACAACGCCGACCGTGGTCCCTACTTGTACGCCGCCTGACACCATCTGTGACGGAAAGATGTTCATCGCAGGTGAGCCAATGAAACCGGCGACGAAGTCGTTCGCTGGCTGCTCATAGAGCTCGCGCGGTGTTCCGACCTGCTGAAGCAGGCCATCCTTCATCACGGCGATGCGGTCGCCCATGGTCAGTGCTTCTGTCTGGTCGTGGGTGACGTACACCGTCGTGACGCCCAGGCGACGCTGGAGGGAGGCGATTTGGGTGCGTGTTTGAACGCGCAACTTGGCATCGAGATTCGATAGAGGTTCGTCCATCAGGAATACTTGCGGATTGCGAACAATGGCGCGACCCATGGCGACACGCTGGCGTTGTCCGCCGGAGAGGTTCTTGGGTTTGCGCTCGAGGTAGGGTTCGAGGTCGAGCAGCTTGGCCGCTTCAAGAACTTGCGCCGTACGCTCGGCTTTGGGGACACCGGCGATTTTCAGCGCAAATCCCATGTTCTCGGCAACCGTCATGTGCGGGTACAGGGCGTAGTTTTGGAAAACCATAGCGATGTCCCGGTCCTTGGGAGGGATATTGGTGACATCACGCTCGCCGATCAGGACGCGCCCCGAGGTAACTTCTTCGAGGCCCGCGAGCATGCGGAGTGTCGTTGATTTTCCGCATCCCGATGGCCCCACAAGCACTAGAAACTCACCGTCAGCGACGGTGAGATTTATGTTGTTGACGGCTTCACGGTCGGTTCCCGCATAGAGGAGGGACGCGTTTTCAAAGGTGACGCTAGCCATGGTAATTACTCCTTCACCGGCAGGTACGTGCCGGACGATCCGTTGTGAAGTGACGATGCCCAAAGCTGAGCACCGAATAAAGTATGGCAGGGAAGTTGCTTCTTGCGGAATAACTTGGCGGAACTTGAGCGTTAGTCATGACAGATCTGTGTTTCCAACGCCACCGAAGGAGAGTGAGCCATGACGGAAGTTTTGGAGTTTGGGCTCGACACGTTTGGCGATGCCACGGTTGCGCCGGACGGAACTCCGCTCAGCCATGCCCAGGTGATCCGCAACGTCATTGCCGAGGGTGTGCTGGCTGACCAGGTGGGTCTCAACTTCATCGGTATCGGCGAGCACCACCGCGAGGACTTTGCGGTGTCCGCTCCTGAGGTTGTGATGGCCGCCATCGCGGCTCGCACACAGAACATTCACGTGGGATCGGCCGTGACCGTGCTCAGTTCTGACGACCCCATTCGGGTCTACCAGCGATTCTCGGAGGTCAACGCGCTCTCGAACGGCCGGGCCGAGGTCATTCTCGGCCGCGGTTCGTTTACCGAGTCGTTCCCGCTTTTTGGCTATGAGCTTCGTGACTACGAAACCCTCTTCGAAGAAAAACTTGACCTCTTTGTTGAGATCTTGAAGGAACAGCCGGTCACGTGGTCGGGCTCGACGCGTCCGGATCTCAATGACGTGCGCATCTTTCCGCCGATTGAAGAGGGGCGCCTCAAAGCCTGGATTGGGGTGGGCGGCAGCCCGCAATCCGTCATCCGCGCAGCACGCTACGGTCTCCCGCTGATGCTGGCCATCATCGGAGGAGACCCCCTGCGCTTTCGCCCCTACGTGGATTTGTATCATCGTGCTCTCACCGAAATGGGTAAAGAGATTCTGCCCGTGGGGCAGCACTCGCCCGGTTTTGTGGCCGCCACCGATGCCGAGGCACGCGAATTGGCCTGGCCGCACTTCCGCGACATGCACACCCGCATTGGGGCGGAGCGGGGTTGGCCGCCGTTCACGCGCGCTCAGTTTGATGCCGAAGCGGGTGCCGAGGGCGCCCTCATGGTGGGCTCGCCTCAGACCGTTGCCCAGAAGATTGCTCGGTCGATGACGGGGCTGGGCGTGACACGCTTCGACCTCAAGTACTCGCTGGGGACGCTCGGGCATGAGAACCTCATGGAGTGCATTCGTCTTTATGGCACCGAAGTCGTGCCGCTCGTGCGAGAACTCGTCGCGCGGGCAGCCAAGGCGGCCTAGGGCGCCTTCTTCAGCGTGGCGTGAGCGTCGTGCGTGTCGGCTTCGTTCGCATGGGCACGTCGGCTCGTTCCGTCATCGCGAGAATCGGATCCGTGCGGGCAGCCGCGCTGGGCGTGGGATTTCTCGCGGTGCTTGCTCTGTTGTCGACATCTGCGGTTACGACCGCTGCGGGAGCAGGTTCGCCGAGTGTCCCGATGACACAGGAGGATGCGGCCCGCGAGGTGTCGCCTGCGACCAATCCAATCGAGCGATGGGCTCGCATTCGTCTTGACGAAATGACGACGGACGACAAAGTGCGCAGCCTGTTGATTGGCCATGTGAGTGGCATGAACCCCGAGGGGATGCGTTTCGCGGTCGCACCTGTGGCGAGCGGGGGTGCCGGGTGGGGCGGCATCATCCTGATGCGCGATAACGTGACGCCCGACCCGACTGAGGTTGCGGCGCTAACTGCAGCGGTAATTGCCGAGCCAGATTTACCCCCGATCATTGCCATCGATCAGGAGGGCGGCGATGTTGTTCGGCTGTCCTTTGACCCTTATCCCGGAGCGAATGAGCTGCGAGCCCAGCCGGCAGGTGCCACAGCCGACGCGTTTGCCGGTCGCGGGGGACTGTTGGCCTCGGTGGGTGTCAATGTGAACTTCGGTATCGTCGCCGACGTTACGTCTGACCGGCGTTCGTACATCTACAGCCGCACGCTCGGTGACTCTGGCGCCGAAAGCGCCGAGCGTGTGGCGGCAGCGGTGACGGCCGAACAGGCCCATGTGGCGAGCACGCTGAAGCACTTTCCGGGTCACGGCCGCAGTGCCGACGATTCACACTTCGGGATTCCCGTCGCGACGGTAGGGGCAGATGAGTGGCGCGCGAGCGACGCGGTGCCCTTCTCGGCAGGCATCGAGGCCGGTGCTCGCTTTGTGATGTTTGGACACCTCGCGTTTCCGGCAGTTGACGACGTGCCGGCCAGTCTCTCGGTCGCGTGGCACGACGTGCTGAGACGAGATCTCGGATTCCAGGGAATCACCGTAACTGATGACCTACTGATGCTTCAGGCGTCGGGAGATGCCCGGTGGAGTGATCCCTACGCCAATGCGGTGGCCGCGCTGGCCGCCGGAAATGACGCTCTCCTCTATGTGTTCCCCGCCGATCCGTCCTCCGTGGGCATCGATGTTGGTGTACTCGTGAATACACTCAGCCAGGCCGTTGAGTCGGGAATCGTTCCCGCTGCGCAGCTTGACGCTTCCGTTCTGAGAATGCTCATGTTTCGGCGTGAACTCGCTCCCGGTGCCGAGCGTTGGCGCGCGCCCTGCGATTTCGGCTGTTCTTTTCCCCGTGAGCCTCGCGGTACCGTTCCCGAGGGAATTGCCCTCGCTCCCTAGCCGGTCACGGTCAACGATGCGATCTGCATGCACCGCTGGTGAGCGAGATTTCTGTCACCGCAGAATCCATCCCCGGTTACAAGGCAGGCACCTGGATCGTTGACCCCTCCCACTCGGAGGTTTCGTTCTCGGTTCGCCACCTCATGATCAGCAAGGTCCGCGGAAAGTTTGGGAGCTTCTCGGCCACCATCCTTACCGCTGAGAATCCGGCTGACACGAAAATCACTGCCGCGGCCCAGGTGGCCAGCATCGATACCAATGATGAGGGCCGCGATAAGCACCTGCGTGAGAACGATTTTTTCGATGCAGCCAATCACCCGAACCTCGAGTTCGCCTCGACGTCGGTGGCGGCTGCCGGCAGTGACTACAAGGTCATGGGCGATCTCACTCTGCGAGGTGTTACGAAGCCGGTTGAGTTTGACCTTGAGTTTGGTGGATTCGCAACCGATCCCTACGGCAACTACAAGCTGGCCGCCACGGTGACCGGCGAAATCAACCGCGAAGATTTTGGCTTGGTGTGGAATGCCGCACTCGAGACCGGCGGCGTACTGGTTGGCGAGAAGGTGACCATCACCATCGAGCTCCAAGCAGCACTGCAGGTTTAGTTCTTTGCACGCGGAGGGGCTTCGAGGCGACTCGGAGTCCCTTTCCGTGTGCCCTGTTGTCTAGTCCTCGGTGAGGATGCCCGTGATCTCCTCATTGACCAACCGCAGGTTCTCAACGAGAAATCCCTCGAGGACCCAGTTCTTGCTGGACGGGCGCGTGAGTCGAATGGGTTGAGTGAGCGTGGGCATATCCTGTGTTTCCGGGTGGGGCGCCGTCATGGCCTCAAGCCCGTTGTCCCTCACCACAATGCGCAGGTCGTGGCCGGCACGCTTGAGTTCATCGGCAATCTGAGCCATGTTGGTGTCACTCACGAGTGACTCGTCGTAGTGATCGCGCACCCCGCGCGCCATGCCGATCGAGCGGGTGGTGAGTACCGCGAGACGCGCCAGCAGGCCCGACATCTGATCGACGGCCGGCCGGTGTTTGTTGCGCCGAATCATGTTGAAGCGCAGGCTCTCGCTCAGGGCGTTCACCCGTGCGAGGGCGGCATTGAGTTCGGCGCGCAGGCCCCGGGCGCGCCAGTAAAGCTCCTCGAGCACCTCGGGGCTGGTGCGTCGTGAGAGCACGGCTCCCATGTCCTCGAGGAGCTGGGCGATGTCACCGCCCAGTCGGGCCACCGCGCTCTTGGCGGGGGTGAGGGCGACCGGCGGCACAATGACGGCGTTGATGATGATGCCGATCACGGCGCCCAGAATTGTCTCGAGGATGCGCACGAGTGCGTAGTCGGGGGTGGCGGCGCCGATGACAATCGAGAGCATGGCGCTAATCGCGATTTGGTTGGCGGTGGCCGGCGTGAGCTTGAACGCCCAGCCAACCGCTATTGCTGCCGCGATTGCCACGAGCACCAGCCACGATGGTGAGCCAAAAACAAGGCTCGCCCCGAGGGCAATGGCTACGCCAATGACCGTGGCGGTGGAGCGCTCAAAGGCTTTGCCGAGCGAGGCGTTGACGCTGGGTTGCACCACGATGATTGCAGCGATGGCGGCAAAAACCGGCTGGTCTGTCTGAAACAGGGGGACAGCAATGAGCCACGCTGCCGCAGCGGCGCCGATGGACTTGAGTACCTGAAGGAAGGGGATGCGTCTTTTGGCCCGCACGTTCGCTCGGATACTCACGGTTTCACGGTAGTCGCGCCGCCGGCGTACTCGTGGCGGCGCGCGCAGAACTCAGCCCAGAGCTGTTTGAGGTCCCAGGCCTGGATTGCCTCAATCGAGATGCCCCGTTCGCCCGTGCGTCGAGTTCGCCCGCGAATCACCATGAGTTTGGTGCCAAACAGCAGTGGCCCCGTGGTTTGTTGGGCTTCTTCGAAGAAGGTGGCGTCGGCGCATCCACTGCCGTCGTCGAGGCTGATAAACACCACGCGTTTGCCCGAACGCATGGGGGGAGTCTGCGTGGCGATGCGCACGCCCGCCACGAGCACCTCGGTTTTACTCCGCAGGGCGAGCAACTGGTTGGCGGGGGTCACGCCCATGTCATCGAGCAGGGGCCGGTAGGCCTCAATGAGGTGCTCTGAGGCATCCATGTCGAGTACGCCGAGCTCGACCCGAGCCCGATCGGCTGCGGTGAACTGGGGGTTTCCGCGCGGAATTGAGTGCCGGTCGTCCACGGTGAAGTTGAGCTGGCTCGCGGGATCGCCGCGGGTCGGTCGTTTGGCGGTGAGTTGGCGCACGAACGCGATCACATCGCCGCGCGTGGGGAGTGACTGTGCTTCTGGCGAGCCCGCCAGTGCGTCGAGTGCCCCCACCAGTGCCAGTCGTTGCATGAGCGCGCGCGACGGCCGGGCACGCTCGTAAAGATCGGTGATCCCCGTGAACGGCTGGCCGGCCAGTAGTCGCCCCAGTTCGG
>JBIIKT010000051.1:0-6381 GCA_044233055.1 Microbacteriaceae bacterium | reverse complement strand
GCAGAGGAATGCGAACCGTCGTTCCGGCTACCACCCGCGCGGTCACGTCAGGGGGCTGCGGCGCACGATTGCTCGCCGCATCGCGCGGTCGCACCGTGATGGTCACGACGCCCGTGGCCCACGCACCGTTATCGGCAATAACGCGATACGCCGCCGAATACGTTCCCGCCTGTTCCGGGGCGAGGTAGCGAAGTTGTTGTGCCGTGGCAAACAGGAGCCCGGCGCCCGCGGGAACCTGCTGATCGAGCTGCGGGGCAAGCGTCAGCACTCCGCCCGACGGATGCACATCGTTGGCGAGCACGGGAATATCAACCACGTTCCCCGCACGAACCGTGGCGGCATCGGGAACGGCAATGGGCGGCAGTGCCAGAGTCGGCGCAGTGGCCTCAACGACGGCAACTTGACCATCCGCCGAGGCGACACCGTTTGACACCCGGTAAGAGATTACGTGCACCCCGGCGAGAGGTCGCAACAGTGTGACGCGAATGAGGTGGTAGTCCACGACCTCGGCGCGCACATCCGCGGTGTTTCCTCCCGAGGTGAGTCCGGTGACCACCAAGACACCGCCGCCGGGATCAACGTCCGTCGCGGTCACGTCCACCGTTCGCGTCTGCTGCAGACCCACCACCACCTGATGGGGAGCGGTCAGCGGTACCGAGTTGGCGCTGGGGCGCTCAACAACATCGACCCGCACGAGACCCGAGCCGTTGCTGCGACCGTCGCTCACGGCGTACGTGACGTAGTAGGTGCCAAGCCGAGAGGGCGTAATCGAAAATGTGAAGTCGTCAAACTGCGGGACGATGTCGAGTCCTCGAACGCTCGGTACACCCGTAAGGCTCACGGCGCTCGCGCCACCGCGCACGCGGTCTGCGGGAGAGACCGTGAGCGCTTCGTTGGGATAGGCCAACACGGCAAAAGCATCCGCCCGAAGCCCCACAGCCGAACCCGGCTTGACGGCTACTGTCACGGCACCGAAGCCGCTCGCAAGGCCGTCTGACACTTCGAGATCGATGCGCGCCGTGGTGCTCGCCGCACCGGAGTCGATAAACGACAGCCTGCCCCCCGGGGTAAAGCTGACCACCCCACCCGATGTCGTGCTCGCTTGCGCCAAGTGGATCGGATCGCCATCGGGGTCAATCCAGTCGCCGAGCACGCTGAGGGTGGCCTGCCCGCCGGACGCCACTTCGGCCTCCGTTTGGCGCACCTGTTGCGGTGGAGAATTCTCTTGCGCGCCCCGCACGGTGACCGAAACAACAGCACTCGCCGTGCCGCCGCGTCCGTCATCGATGGTGTAGCTAAAGTCCACAACGCCCGCTGCGTCGGCGCTCAGTGCGAGGCGCACCGAGGTTCGGTCCGGCGCGACATCTACCGTGGCCTGAGGACTCGATGGGGGTGAGACGGCGGTCACCACGAGCACGTCACCGTTGGGGTCAAAGTCGTTGAGGAGCACGGGCAAGAACGTGACGCGCTCGGCGCGGGCGCCAAAAGCATCGTCTCGGGCAACCGGAGGTTGCGGCAACGGATCGAGGGTTTCGGTTCCCGTGTCGTCGGACACCACCGTTTGCTCCGTGGTTTGTTCGCTCAACAAATCGTCCCAGTTGTCGATGAGATGAACACCGTCCTGGAGTGTCCACGAGGCCCCCGACGCTGTGTCGTTGAGCGCCAGCACACCGGCGCGCTCACGAATCTGTAGTTGCGCCCCAGAGTTCATTCCGTCGGCGTCGATATTCGACGCCACCATGCCCGGGCACTGCGAGAACACCGTGCCCTGCGACCACGCCGCGAATAGGCAGCCGTCCTGCTCGCGCGGCGCGGCGGGTCGACCCAGCGCCTCCTGCTCAAGAATCGGAGTGACCCCTCCGCCGAGCGATACCCGCACCAAACCGTCCGCGAAGGCGATCGTCGCCTCGGTGGCAGTGCGCGACGGTTGCGCGAGCACCCCCTGAGTCGGAGTAATCGCGCTGTCTACCAGGTTCACCTCGCGCCCGGGAAGAAAGAGGTAGCCCGCCGTGGGGTCGAGAACGGCCCACGCGCTGCCGACCACCGTGACACCGACCTGCTCCGCCGAGAGGGGCCGGGAAAGTGACTCGATCCGGGGCGGCGCAGCCTGAGACACGTCGACCGTGGTGACCGAGGAGTCTGCGACGCTCACCCCCACGAGAAAACCCCCGGGTTCTGCCGCGATCTGCGACTTTGGTCCCACCGAGAAGCGGGCAGGAGCGCGCGCGTCAAACGAATCGATCGACTTGAGGGGCACCACCCACACATCACCCGTCTCCGCGGCGTGGGCCACCACAAAGTCATTCGTGAGTACGACATCGGTGGCGCCGGCCGGAAGAGCCACGGGAGTCATCAGCGTGTTGGTGCGCTCGTCTACCGGCGTAATTGTGTGCTTGGCATCGTCGACGAGGAAGGCCGCCGTGGGTGACTGCAGTACGTCAATCAGGTCGGTCTGGGCCGCAACGATGCTGCCGAGTTCCTGGATGCGCGTGTTGGCCCGACCGAGAGCCTCCCGATCCGCGCTGGTGACCCACACCGCGCCGTCGGTGGCATTCACTCGGGCCGCGGTGAAACCGGAAGCCAGCACAATGCCGGCAATCAGGGCCACGACAGCCACAATCGCCACGACAACGGGGAGAAAAACGCGGACCCGTCTCACGGCCGGGCCTGCAGCGCCGCTCACGCTCGACCTCGCCGACGCCACGGTCGGCGTCGATCGGGAACAACGTCGGCGAGCTGCGTTTCACCCCCGGAGGGGGCAAGGGCATCCAGGTAAACGGGAACATCAATCTGTGTTTGCGCGATGCCCAGCTCCGCCTCAACCGCTTGCAGATCTCGCGCAAACGCCAACGCCGACAGTGGTCGCGTGAGCGGATCCAGGGACAGGCTGCGCGTCAGCAATTGACGCAGGGAGTCGGGCACATCCACCCGGTCGATGTCGGCGGGCTTGCCCTTGAGGATGCGCCCCGCAATGACGCCGGGCGCGTTGTCGCGACCGGTGCGCTCGAACGGCGTGCGCTGCGCGAGCAGCGAGTACAGGGTGGCCGCCAGAGAGAAGATATCGGTGGCAACGGTGCCCGTGGTGTCCTGCGAGATGATCTCCGGTGCCGACCACGGCACACTCAGGCCCTGCGCATCGCCGCGGTCCGAGGCAGCCACCGTGGCGGCAATACCAAAGTCACTCAGCACTGCGTGCCCGTAGGTGGTGAAAAGAATGTTGGCCGGTTTGAGGTCCCGATGCAGCACATTGGATCGGTGGGCGGTCTCGAGTGCCGAGGCCATGCGCACTCCCGTGCGCAGCACCTCGGGAACCGAAATGCGCGTGGTGCGATACGTGTCGCCGTAACCGGATGGACAGTACTCCATGACGAGGTAGAGCCGTCCGTCGGCCGCCACCCCCGCGTCGAAGACGGTGAGGATGGCGGGATGTGTGCTCACGTGTGCCATAAGACGAGACTCGGCCACGAACATTTGAGTTGCCCGTGGATTTACCGCATCCGAGAGGAGAACTTTGACCGCAACCTGGCGGCGCGGGAGGTCCTGCTCGTAGAGAAACACGTCGGCAAAACCGCCCGAGCCGAGGGCTCGGACAAACGAAAACCCGCTGAGAACCGGAGGCTCGGTGGGAATGCGCCGGGCCATGGGACTATCCCGTCTCACCGGGCGGGGTCACGGCGAGCACGTCGATCACAACGACGGTGATGTTGTCGCGGCCACTGTTACTGAGCGCGTTCTTGAGAAGCTCGTGAGCGGCCTCTTCGGCCGTAGCGGTCGTGACGAGAAAGTGTTCAATGCCCACATCGGTAATTTCTTTGGTGAGCCCATCGGAGCACAGCAAGAGGCGCGACGCCGGCACGAGCGGAAAGCTCGAAAACTCGGGCACCGGGGGTTCCATGAGACCCACGGCACGCGTAATGACATTGGCGTGCGGGTGGATGTCCGCTTCGTCGCGCGTGATTGAACCGGCATCCACCAGCTGTTGCACCACGGAGTGGTCGCGAGTCAGTTGCTCGAGAACGCCGTCGACGAGACCGTAAACCCGAGAATCACCGATATTGAACACCGCCCACTCCAGGCCACCTTCGGTGAGCACCAGTGCCGCACCGGTCACTGTCGTGCCGGCCGACCGCTGTGCGTCGCTGACCTGAGCGCCCAAGTCGGACACGGCCCGCTCGAGCGCCGGCTGGACATCCTCGATATTGGCAAAACCGTCGCTCTGAAGCTCCGCCATTCGCGAGACCACCGCGCCGCTGGCGATATCACCCGCCGAGTGTCCGCCCATGCCGTCGGCCACCGCAAAAACGGGACACGCAGCCACAAAGCTGTCTTCGTTGGCCGCCCGCTGCAGTCCCACATCGGTGGCCACGGCCCACGAGATGGTCACGGTGGCGCCGGTAACGGAGTCGCGCACGGTGTGCCCCGTGGTGTTGACTCCGATAGCGGTCACGACTCGATACTCCCCTGCAAATAGGTTTCCCCGCTGCGCGGGCCTCAGATCTGAGAGTGCGACCGGGCGGGGATAACCATGATTCTACCGCTGTGCCCAAATTCCACGGTCGCCTCGCCGGTCGTTGTGAAGGTCTCCCGCGGACCGAGACGACGCGGGGTCTGACCGGGCACGCGAACGCGCGTTCCATTGGCCGACCCGAGGTCGGTAACGACGACTCCAGCGCCCGTCTGTTCCAGCATCAGGTGAGACGCCGACACTTCGCGATCATCTCCCGGCCACGACAGCAAGAGCACGCGTTCATGAGGTCCGAGGGGTGTGCGGGGAGCACGTCCCAACACAATGGGGCGATGCAGGGTGAACTCTTGGCCACCGGGTTCCCGCAAGCGGGCGCAGGTCTCGGGGTCCGGGGCAGTCGAGATGCGGGGAACGACGCGAACATCGGTGAGGTCATCGACCGGTTGAGCTGTTCCCGCGGGTGCTCCCACAACGACAGTGGACTCTTCGATGATGACGGTGTCGTCACCAGCGGCTATCCGCGTCTGATCATCACTCAGGGTCGTGATGTCGCGCACGGTGTCGTCCGCAACGATCAAGCGGGTCGTTTCTGCGCTCAGGCGGGTCGTCTCTGCGCTCAGTAGCGTCGCGTCATCCAGATTGTCATCCAGGCCGTCATCCAGCTCGCAATCTGCCCCGTTATCCGCCATGTGCATACTTTATGTTGTGGGGTCGCCCGCATGTTTATTTGCTTGCCAACACGCGGCTTGGCAGAATCAAGAGGGAAGCAAACGGCCCACGACAACAACGCCGGCCGACGGAGAGATATGAGCCTCGAAACCCACCACAGCGTCGCCCTTGATCACGAGGGGCTGCTGACTGGCGATTTGCGCCACAACAACGACGACCTGCAGACCAAAGCGCGCGACCACCTGTGGATGCACTTCACCCGCCAGTCGAACATGCACGAGACGAGCGTTCCCATCATTGTGCGTGGCGACGGTCACACCATCTACGACACCCACGGTCGTTCCTACATCGATGGACTCTCCGGCTTGTTCACCGTGAACGCCGGATACGGTCGTCGTCGTCTCGTTGATGCTGCCGCCAAGCAGATGGAAGAACTGGCCTTCTTCCCCATCTGGTCTTACGCGCACCCGTCGGCCATTGAGCTGGCCGATCGACTGGCCGACTACGCTCCGGGCGACCTGAACCGCGTCTTTTTTGCGACCGGCGGCGGTGAGGCCAACGAGACGGCGTGGAAGCTGGCAAAGCAGTATTGGAAGCTTCAGGGCAAGCCCATGAAGACCAAAGCCATCTCTCGGTCCGTGGCCTATCACGGCACACCTCAGGGTGCACTCTCGCTCACCGGTATTCCAGCCATGAAGCAGATGTTCGAGCCTCTCGTGCCCTCGGCGCACCACGTGGCCAATACCGACTTCTATCGCGCCCCCGAGCACGGGGACGACCTTCACGCCTTTGGCCAGTGGGCGGCCAACCAGATTGAACAGGCCATTCTGATGGAGGGTCCCGACACAGTCGCGGCGGTCTTCCTCGAGCCGGTGCAGAACGCGGGCGGATGCCTCACTCCGCCGCCCGGATACTTCCAGCGGGTTCGCGAGATCTGCGACAAGTACGATGTGCTCCTCGTGAGCGACGAAGTTATCTGCGCGTTCGGTCGCATCGGCAACATCTTTGCCTGTACCACCTACGACTTCGTTCCCGACATGATCACGTGCGCCAAGGCCATGACCAGCGGCTACTCCCCCATCGCTGCCACGATCATCTCCGACCGCGTCTACGAGCCGTTCAGCAAGGCTAAAGTCACTTTCCCGCACGGCTACACCTTTGCCGGCCACCCCGTGTCTGCCGCCGTGGCTCTGGCCAACCTCGACATTTTTGACGAGGAAGATTTGTGCGGAAACGTGCGCCGCAAC
>JBIIKT010000050.1:0-6395 GCA_044233055.1 Microbacteriaceae bacterium | reverse complement strand
CAACCGAGGCTCAACCCGGCGGCGGCCAGTTCATGCTGGTGTTGCGCGCCACCTAGGAGTGTTCACTCCTCCGACGTGATTGCGGTCATCATAAAGAGGCCAATGGCGTCGTACCACGCCTCGTTGAGAGCCACCCAAGCAGCATTTGCCGACTGTGGTGTTCCGCGGTAGTTCGTGGCCGCAGCCGTCGCCCACCGCGTTGACCACAGGGGATAACCGACCGCGAACCCGTCTGCTTCCAGAATGGCAGCGAAGGATTCCACTGCCGAAGTACTCGCATCGACGGATGCGTTCAAGATCTCCTCGTAAGCGCTGGTGCGCAGGTCATCCTCGGCGATGCCCAAACCAAAGGATTGCCCGCTGGAGAGCATTCCGTTTGACAACACGAAGTACGTCATGGCGGACGCCGCGTTGCTGAGGCTGTCGGACAGAGTTTTTGGTTCGGGTAACTTGGCAACGTCCTCAGAGAGGCGGGCCACCGTGGCCATCACACCGTCGTCGATGAACTGGCCGCTGGCACGCAGCTCACTTCCCGAGAGCGTTGTGTAGTAGTCCACATTCGCTTGGCCGGCGCGAGCCAACAGCTCTGTGTATCCGTTCAAGAAACCCTGCACCTCGGCCGCGTCATACGAGTTCTCGGTGGGCATGGCACTGACCACGGCGAGCGAGTCGGGCAGCATGTTGGTCACACCAGCACGCTCTTCGGCGAGAACGCGGCCCGCAGAAACGAGGGCCTCCGCGTCGGTGGCCAGTTCAAGTTCGTCCAACACTCCTCTGTAAGAGGCGATGGCGTAGGTAGCCCACCCGAGGGCTTCGGGCAAATAAACCACCTTTTCCAGACGATCACCGGGAGTGGCCAAGGCGGCATCTCTCGCGGTGATGGCCTCGTCGAGTGCAGCGTTTATCTCGGCCGTGATTTGCGTGCGTGCGGCGTCAAAGCCCTGAGCGTCAACGAGTGATTGCGCGTGGGCAGCTCCGGAAGCTCGCATCAGCCTCAGGTAGGCGAAGGCGCCGATGCCATAGGCGCGCGGCCAATCCTGTGCCGCGCGGGCTTCACCCATCGTGCCGAGCCCCGCCTGAGCCAACTCCAGCGTGACCGGATCCGTACCGGCGGGTGCAGCGGCGATGGCGGCGCTGAGGCGTGCCCCCATGTCTTCGACGTTGCTTCGAATCGCTGCCTCGGTTGCCGGCGAGGGCGTATCCGACAGGCGTTGGGTCGGCGTGTACTCCTTGCCGGTAAAGATCTTGTAGGCCTCACCGACAGTGCGCACCTTGACGACGGTCACGCCAACGCTTTTGCCGTAATCGACAATGTCGACCTGTTCACCCGTGGCTTCATCCATCACCCCGAAGGAGTTTTCGGGAACGATGATGGTCTTAAAGCCAACGGCAGCAGCCGACTTCACCTTCGTTGAGACCCCACCCACTTCGCCAATCGTGCCGTCGGGCGAGATGGTTCCGGTCATGGCCACGGTAGGAATCAGAGGTGTGTTGGTGAGGTTGGCCAGGAGGCCCACGGTCAGGATTCCGCCGGCCGAGGGCCCGTCAATGGGGCCCGTCACACTAAATCCGAGGTCGATCTCCTCAGGGTCGCGCGCGCTCAAAAGTGTTGCTACGGCCGCCGCTTGCGACGTCGCGGCCAGCCACTGCGGCCCCGCCCCCGACGAGTCGATGCGAGTGAGGTCAACGGGATCCACGCCGTCGCGGTGTTCCAGCACCATAACCTCGGCCGGCTCCACGCCACCAACGTCTTCTCCTTCGGCGGTCTTTCCCGCCCAGAGGGCAGGAATCGTCAAGGCGACGCCACCGTCAATTTTTCTCAACTGACCAACCTGGTCGAGCGAGCCAACCGAGGGCGCAGAGCACGCCGTGAGTGGTGCCGCGACCAGCGCCATGGCAACAAGGGCGATTGCGCTGCGCGTGAACAGTCTCTTTAGCTCCACGAACGCTCCCTCTCGATTCCCCTTGACTTTACGCGCTTAAATTAGCACACCGGGTCATACCGCAGACGGTGCGGAAGGATCACGGGTATTCGCCTTTCACCACGAAGTACGAGCCGCGGATCTCGCCGGCGAGCTTTGATTTCTGCCGGGCGAAGTTGAACTTGTCGGCGAGCTCGGTGGGCACATCCATTCCTTGCGAGAGTTTGAAGCCGACAGCACGTTTCGAGGCGTCTTCGGTGGTGTACATCAGGTTGATGTCGAGCCCACTTGTGTAAAACACGTATGACATACGAATGCCGGCAACAACAAAATCCGCAACTTCGAGCGGAGCCGACTCGATGATGATGTCTCGCTCCATCAGCACGCGCGAGATCCGCTCGACAATTTCGGGCGCGTCGCTGGCGGCACGCGTTGTGAACGCGTGGTCGTACTTGTTTGAAAAGTAGCGTGCTTCATTAGCGCGCAAACCGGCAAGGGCGTCAACCACCGTGGACGCCTCGAGCCCCGCAGTCGATACGGTGACAAAATCGATGACTCCCGGCACGGAGGTCCCCTCTCGTCAGTGTTTCGACGCGTGTTCGTCAACACTACGCCGATGCTCGATGAGCGGATGCCCGCGAAGCCCCTCAACTAGATTTGAGGCGACCCCTCTCCCGTGAAAGTGACTGTCATGGCCCCGTTTCCTCCTCCGTGGTACGCGGTGAGCGGCGCGCCCAGCTCGGGAAAAACCACGACGGTTCGCCTGCTTGCCGCCCGCGGATATCGCACCACGGAGGAGCAGGCCCGCGCCATCATCGCCGAGGAGATGGCCAAAGGGCGCACCCTCGAAGAGGTTCGCGGTGCCGGTGAATGGTTCCAGGAGGTCATTCTCGAGCGACAGTTGGCTCTCGAAGCCCAACTCCCGGTTGACGATGCCGTCTTTCTCGACCGGGGCGTTCCCGACGGCCTTGCCTATGAGCGCTTTCTCGGCCTGCAACCGAATGCGGCGCTCGCGGAAGCGGCGCGCAAAAGCCGGTATCGGCGCGTGTTCGTGCTCGAACCGCTGGCCTTTACTGCCGATCACGGGCGCATCGAAGACAGCGAGACGCAAACCAACCTGCATGATGCCATTCGCGACACCTACCTCGAACTCGGCTTCGACGTCGTTGACGTTCCCGTGTTTGCGCCCGAGGAGCGCGTGGACTTCATCCTCGCGCGCCTCTAGGCCTCTCGGGGCAACGAGTAATCTCTCGAAGGCTAAGCCAACTCGACGAGCTCGGCGTACTCCTTGTTCCAGTGGTCTTCCACGCCGTCGGGCAGAATCAGCACGCGCTCGGGGTTGAGCGCTTCGACAGCGCCGGGGTCGTGCGAGACCAGCACGACCGATCCCTTGTAGGTCGCCAGCGCGCCGAGGATTTCTTCGCGCGAAATGGGATCGAGGTTGTTGGTGGGCTCATCGAGCAGCAGAACGTTGGCGCTCGAGACCACGAGCATGGCCAGAGCCAGGCGCGTTTTTTCGCCGCCCGAGAGAACGCCCGCGGGCTTGAGCACGTCGTCCCCGCTGAACAGGAACGAGCCCAACACCTTGCGGCATTCGGTCTCGGTCATGTGGGCGGCCGCCGACACCATGTTTTGCAGCACCGAATCTTGAACGCGTAGCGTTTCGTGCTCCTGGGCGTAGTAGCCCACTTTGAGGCCGTGACCCTCGATGACCTCGCCGGTGTCGGGCTGGTCGACGCCCGCCAGAATGCGCAGCAGGGTGGTCTTGCCGGCGCCGTTGAAGCCGAGAATCACTACGCGTGAGGCCCGGTCGATGGCGAGGTCGACGGCCGTGAAGATTTCGAGCGAGCCGTATGACCGCGACAGGTCGGTGGCCATGAGCGGCGTCTTTCCGCAGGGTGCCGGATCGGGGAAGCGCAGCTTGGCGACCTTGTCGCTTTGACGAACCTCGTCGAGGCCGGCCAGTAGGGTCTCGGCTCGCCGCGCCATCTGCTTAGCCGCAACGGCACCCGAGGCACGCGCGCCCATCTTTGCCGCCTGCGTTTGCAGCGTCGTGGCCTTCTGCTCGGCGTTAGCCCGCTCGCGCTTGCGGCGCTGTTCGTCCTGCTCGCGCTGCTTCTGGTAGTTCTTCCAGTTCATGTTGTAGACGTCAATGACCTGGCGGTTGGCATCCAGATAGAACACGCGGTTTACGGTCTCGCCCACAATCTCGACGTCGTGGCTGATCACGATCAGGCCGCCCTGATAGCCCTTGAGAAAGTCGCGCAGCCAGACCACCGAATCGGCATCGAGGTGGTTGGTGGGTTCGTCGAGCAGCATGGTGTCGGCGCCCGAAAAGAGAATGCGCGCCAGTTCGATGCGCCGGCGCTGACCACCCGAGAGGGTCTTGAGCGGCTGGTCGAGAATGCGATCGGGCAGTTTGAGGTTTGACGCGATGGCCGCGGCCTCGGCCTCGGCAGCGTAGCCGCCCAGAGCATCGAAACGGTCAGACAGGCTGCCGTACTTGCGCATTGCTTCTGCGGCCACGGCTTCGTTCGGATCGCCCATCAGCAGGCTGCTCTCGGCCATGCCCTGCACCAGGGCACCGAGGCCGCGCGCGTTCAAAATGCGCGTGCGCGCCAGTTCTTCGGGGTCACCCGAGCGCGGGTCTTGGGGGAGGTAGCCAATCTCGCCCGTCGACTCGATGGATCCACCCGCGGGCTGAAGGTCGCCCGCAAGCGTCTTCGTCAGCGTGGTCTTGCCGGCACCGTTGCGGCCAACGAGCCCAATCTTGTCGCCACTGGAGACCCGAAAAGACACATCCGACATCAGCACGCGCGCGCCCACGCGTAACTCAAGGTCTTTCACGTTGAGCACGGGCGGATTCCGATTCTGTGGTCTTGCGCGGTCATGCCCTCAGGGCCAAAAGTCTTCGTTCCTAGTTTAAGCGGAGCACGGCCGTCGAATTCACCAGTTGGCGTGCACGGCGAGGAGGACTTGCCTTAACGAGCCAGCACGATGATGCTGAGTGGCATGGCAAATTACGAAGTTATCAATGTCGGTGCACCCGCCCAGTGGCGCGATTACTTTGGCGGATTCCGCCCTGATTCGTCGCGGGACGGTCGCCGAGTCGTCGACCACGAGATGAAGAACCAGTTCATCGGCATCACCGTCAACGCCCTCGAGCCTGGCGAAGAGGCTGGCTACTGGCATGACCACTCAGAAATCGAAGAGATCTACTTCTTCATTTCGGGTCTCGGCCAGATGGGTCTCGGCGAAGACCTCGTCGAGGTTGAGGCTGGGTCGGTGGTTAGGGTTGGTCAGAACGTCATGCGCACGTGGCGCGCGAAGCCAGAGAGCGCCGAACAGTTGCGCTGGTTGTGCCTGCGGGCGGGCAACACGGAGCTTCCCGAGTTTCCTACCGACGGCACGCGCATCTTCGACCTGCCCATGCCCTGGTAGTTCGCTCCAGAGCGGATGCCCGCCTTTCGCGAACAAGAAACTAGGGCAGGAGCGACAGAGTCAGCACCTTGAACTCGGCAGTATCCGGCGAGCGTTTGATGGTGTAATTCAGATTGTTCACGGTCACGTTGCTGGTCTCGTTTTCCGACAGATTGTATTGCCACCAGCTGATTGTGACAGTGGGACGGCCGATCCAGGGATTGTTCCACTCGATGTATTCCTGCTGAACGGGATTGCGGTCGACGAAGGTGATGTAGACCTCCTCGTCGCTCATGATGATTCCGCCCGCAGAGTCTTGACAGAAGACATCTCCCGATTTCATGGTGACGGAGGTGCTGTCGACTCGCTTGTTCTTCGAGACCACAACCTTTTGGCCGGAGTAGTTGCTGATGCACATGAAGGTGGCGAGGTTGGCGGCGTTGCGATCGCCGCGGTTAATGTCCGGCGTGCCACATGCCGTGAGGGCGAGGCTGGCAGCAAGGGCGAGGGCTGATAACGCGGAAACGCGTCGCAGGTGCTGTGTTTTCATACATAAACTTTACAAAATTACGGACGGTGGCGGTTGATGAATTGTGCCCACTGCTAATGTCTTGGCCATGCAGACTCTGATCTACATCTCGCTGGCCGTGAACATCGTGGTGTTGATTCCCATCGTTGTGCTCATGTCGATCAGAGCGCGGCTCGTGGACAAGGCGTGGGGGCCGTTCACCGAGGCGCGCGGAATTCTCTTGTCTATTTACTTCGCCATACTTGTGGCCTCGGTTGTGCTGCTCTTCATGCCCGCCCCTGCTTTTGTGGCCGCCCTCTTGGCGGTTCAAGTGATCTACAAGGTCACGACCCCGATCACGGTGGGCAGAATCAGCAACCCTGTGGTCATCAGCAATCTGTTTATCGCCGCGCTTCACGTCGTAACGCTCGCGAGCATTTTCATGGTTTTCGGAGACCAGCTGCTGACCGTTCGCTAGGACCTGCTGACTCTTCGACGACGCCGGCAATTACTTGTAGGCCGCCACGAGATCTGTGATGACGACG
>JBIIKT010000049.1:0-6400 GCA_044233055.1 Microbacteriaceae bacterium | reverse complement strand
ACAAAGGGCCGCCGCTAGCTCGAATCTCGGCGGGGGAGCTGCAGGCCCAGCAATCGCGCGGCTGGCCGCGGCGAACCGCGCAGTCGCGAGCCGGGCAGTCTCGAGCCCCCTAGTGCGACTGGAGGCCGCGCAACTTGAGCATCACTTCTTCGCGCAGTTGTTCGGGGGCCGTTTCTTTGCACGCACGCGCCACGGCCTCGGTGAGCACGACGCCAACCTTGTGCTCATCAGCACACCCCGTGCAGTTCTCCATGTGCTCCCGGATGTCGGCCGCATCCTCCGAACACAGTTCGTTATGCAGGTAGTCCTCGAGGGCCTGCTTTGCCTTTTCGCAACCACAGTCGCTCATGATGCGCTCGCTTTCGATCCCGAGGGTGTTGTGGTGTTGAGACCCAGTTCGTGGGCGTAATCAGCCAGGGATTCGCGCAGCAGTCGGCGACCACGGTGTAGCCGACTCATCACGGTTCCCGAGGGTGTGCTCATGATGTCGGCGATCTCTTGGTAGGAGAAGCCCTCCACGTCAGCCAAAAACACGGCGATGCGGAACTCTTCGGGCAGTGCATGTAGGGCATCTTTGACCACACCAGCGGGCATGTGGTCGATGGCTTCGGCCTCTGCTGATCTGCTCGATGTGGCCGTGCGTGACTCCGCCGACCCCAGCTGCCAGTCTTCAAACTCTTCGAGCGGTGCCTGAAACGGTTCCCGCGCCTTCTTGCGGTAGTTGGTGATGAACGTGTTCTCAAGAATGCGGTGCAGCCACGCCTTGAGGTTGGTGCCCTGCTCATAGGAGTCAAACGCCGCAAAGGCCTTCATGTAGGTCTCCTGTACCAGATCGTTGGCGTCGGCCGGGTTGCTAGTCTTGCGCATGGCGTGGCCGTAGAGCTGGTCGAGGTAGGGCATGGCCTGCTCGACAAACAGCGCGTTCTTAGCCTCCGCCGATTCTTTCATCTCACCCCAGCCTAGGTGAGCCGCGGTTTCGGGCCCAGGCACGGGACGCGCGGGACATTCAGCGAGCATGACACTCCCCTTTCGATACCTCGGTAACCTGTAACTAATGCTGAGGTCACCGTATTCCCGCCCGGAGTTCAATCCGTATGGCGATGATTCCTCCGAGCCGGAGGTTGCCGGGCCGTGGAGTGCACCCACCGTGGCAGACCCCCTCAACGCCGAACTGTCACTGCCCGGCTCAAAATCTCTGACCAATCGCGAACTCGTTCTGTCCGCTCTGAGCCACGAACCCTCAACCCTGCGCGCGCCCCTGCACTCGCGCGACACGAACCTCATGGTTGAGGCGCTGCGCGCGTTGGGAACCACCATCGTGGAACAGCCGGGGGCATCGCCCTTCGGCGGCGACTGGGTGGTCACTCCGGGAGAGCTCACGGGTAGCACCACCATCGACTGCGGTTTGGCCGGCACCGTCATGCGCTTTCTGCCACCCGTTGCCGCGCTGGCGCTGGGGCCCACCACGTTTGACGGCGATGCTGCCGCGCGCCGACGACCCATGAACGTCACCGTCTCGTCGCTGCGCGATGTCGGCGTCGATGTGGCCGACGAGGGTCGCGGAGCACTGCCGTTCACCGTGCACGGCTCGGGACACGTCGCCGGTGGCGCACTCACCGTAGACGCCTCGCGCTCGAGCCAGTTTGTCTCCGGCTTGCTTCTTGCCGCGGCCCGCTTCGACCACGGCCTCGACCTCACTCACGACGGCGAACGACTGCCCAGCCTGCCTCACATCGAAATGACCATCGAGACGCTCGCGCAGCGGGGTGTAACGGTCACGAGCGATCGCCCAGGTCACTGGGTCGTGGCACCCGGAGAAATCAGCGGCCGCGAGGTCGACATCGAGCCCGACCTGTCGAACGCAGCACCGTTTCTCATCGCCGCCCTCGTCGCCGGTGGCTCGGTAACGATTACCGGCTGGCCCGCAACCACAACTCAGGTGGGCAACGATCTCCTCGAAATTCTTCCTCGCTTTGGCGGCGTGGTCACTCGCGACGGCTCTCGCGTCACGGTGACGGGCACCGGCAGCATCACCCCTGTCACGCTCGACCTCACCACCGGCGGCGAACTGGCTCCCGCACTCGTTGCCCTGGCAGCACTGGCCGAGGGCACCAGTGAAATCAGTGGCATCGGGCACATCCGCCACCACGAGACCGACCGCCTGGCCGCACTCGTTGCCGAAATCAACGCCCTCGGCGGAAACGCCACAGAACTCGCGGACGGCATACGCATCGAGCCCGCGCCCTTGAAAGGCGGCGTGTGGCACACCTACGAAGACCACCGCATGGCCACGGCCGGCGCCATCATCGGGCTGCGCGTTCCGGGCGTAGAAATTGAAGACATCCTCACGACGTCGAAAACCCTGCCCGAGTTTGCCGCCCTGTGGCTTCACATGCTGGGCATAGCGGGAGAGGGCTAGGCCGCCTCCGTGTCGTGGTTGTCGGATGACGGTGAGGAATCCCGCTACGACGAGTCCGACGTGCGCGTGCGCCCGAGCCGCAAGGGCACCCGACCGCGCACCAAGAATCGTCCCGCGCACGAAGCGGCAGTGGACGGAATGGTGACGGCCGTCGATCGCGGCCGGTACACCGTGTTGGTTGATCCGGAGGGACCCGGCCGTCACGCCGTGACCGCCACGCGAGCGCGCGAGCTCGGCAAGGATGCCCTGGTCACCGGTGACCGCGTGGCGCTGGTGGGCGACACCACGGGAGACGAGGGTTCGCTCGCGCGCATTGTGCGCATTCACGAGCGTTCGAGCATCCTGCGGCGTAGCGCCGACGACACCGATGCCGTGGAGCGCGTGATTGTGGCCAACGCCGATCAGATGCTGATTGTCACGGCCGCCGCGAATCCCGAACCGCGAGTTCGCCTCATCGACCGGTACCTCGTGGCGGCCTACGACGCCGGCATCGCCCCAATTCTGTGTGTCACCAAAACTGACCTCGCCGATCCGAGCGAGTTCTTGGCTAACTTTGTCGGTCTCGGCATTCCTGTAGTGACGAGCCGCTCCGACGATCCTCCGCTCGGCGCGCTGTCGACACTGTTGGTTGGCCATATCACGGTGGCTGTTGGTCACTCGGGTGTGGGAAAGTCCACACTCGTCAATGCCCTCGTACCCTCTGCGCATCGCGCCACGGGCATCGTGAACGAGGTCACCGGTCGCGGTCGCCACACCTCGAGCTCAACCGTCTGCGTCGAGTTGGTTGTCGGCGGCGGCACCGGATGGCTGGTCGACACCCCCGGCGTGCGCTCGTTTGGTCTCGGCCACGTTGACACGCGCAACATCATCAAGGCGTTTCCCGAGCTCGACCGGCTCGCGCAGGCCTGCCCACGCGGGTGTACCCACCTGCCCAACTCACCCGACTGCGCGATTGCTGAGGCCATTGAGGGCGGCGCTCTGGGCGACATCGGCGCCTCGCGCCTCGACTCGCTCCACCGACTGTTGCTCACCTTCGCCGACTAGTCACGGGCCGAGATTCCTGACTACGCTGGACGCATGACCACTCGCCTTGAGGCCGGCCAGGCCGCCCCCGCATTCCAGCTTCCCGATCAGGATGGAAAGCACGTTTCACTCTCCGACTTCTCCGGCAAGAACGTGATTATCTACTTCTACCCCGCGGCCATGACGCCGGGCTGCACTACGCAGGCCTGCGACTTCCGCGATTCGCTCGCCTCGCTGCAGGCTGCCGGCTATGTGGTGCTGGGCATCTCCAAGGACGCGCCCGCCAAACTTAAAAAGTTTGAAGAAAAAGAGGGACTCACCTTCCCGCTGCTCAGCGACCCCGACCTCACGGTGCACAACGCCTACGCCGCGTTCGGCGAGAAGTCGATGTACGGCAAGATCGTTCAGGGCGTCATTCGGTCCACGTTCGTGGTGGCACCCGACGGCACGCTCAGCCATGCCCTGTACAACGTCAAGGCCACCGGCCACGTCGCGTCGCTGCGCGCCAAGCTCGGGCTTTAGCCTACGTTTACTCCGCGCTCGGCTCACGGCGCAGGGCAGCCACCACGCTCGGGGTAAAGAGCAACACGCCTGCGGCCAGCGCGGGAAGCAGTAGGGCAGCTCCAACGACGGGCGCGGCAAAGATTCCCTGAAACGCACCGGCGGCAATGGCCGTTTGGCACAGTTGCCACACCAGGATGGCCGCTCGCGTCCAGGTTTTGCGCCGGAGAAGATGCGCGGCCGCGAAGCCCAACCACACGGTTGCCACCACACTCAGCAGCAGGAGGAGCACTGCTCCCCCTAATGACTCGGGCACGTCGGTCACGAAACCCGTCAGCAACCAAACGCTCCACACGCCCAGCATTGCGACCTCTGCCCAGACGATGACGGCCAGCGCCACGAGTGTCCACGGAGCCTTGGAGCCGGCACCGGCCGATTCGCGATTCGCGCGCGCGTTGGTGGTCATCTTAGGTCCTCTCAAAAAAAGTCTTTACATTTAGCCAACCACATGAGAACCTAATAGAGGTCGAGTGAGCCCCACGCGGATGTGGGCGAGCTCGCCGGTTTATTTCCGGCGGGTCTCGGGACGAGCACTCGATTCTTATCTTTTTCGTCCGATATCTCAGTTCTCGGGTTCTTTTGTGTGCCCAGGACACGAACCACATCACCCCATTAAAAAGGAGAAAACCATGGACTGGCGCGATTCTTCGGCTTGCCTCACGGTCGACCCTGAGCTGTTCTTTCCCGTTGGAAACACTGGCCCTGCTGTCGACCAGATCGAAAAGGCCAAGGCTGTGTGTGCCCGTTGTACGGTAACTGAGCAGTGCCTTCAGTACGCCCTCGAGACCTCGCAGGACTCGGGCGTGTGGGGTGGCCTCAGCGAGGACGAGCGTCGCGCGCTCAAGCGTCGCGCTGCTCGCGCCCGCCGCGCAAGCTAATTTCTTAGCACTCACACACGAAGGGCCCGGGTAAACTCCCGGGCCCTTCGCTTTTTTTGTGTCGAGGAGGGAAGGCGGATCCTCACTCGGTGCGCGTCGTGCGTTGCTAGGCCTGGAGAAAGCGCAGGGGAATCTCGATCGTCACGCGCGTGCCACCCTCGGGGCGCTGCTCCCACGTGATGGTGCCGCTCAGTTCGCCCTCAACAAGGGTGCGCACAATCTGAGTGCCCAGCCCATCGCCGATGCCGTCATCGCCGATGCCCTTGCCGTTGTCATCAATCTCCACGTTCAGGGTTTCGCTCGTGCGGGTGGCGCGAATGTCTACAGCGCCCTCGCTCGATCCGTCGAATCCGTGCTCAACAGCGTTGGTCACAATCTCGGTGAGGGCGAGAGCGAGCGGAGTGGCGTACTCGCTGGGCAGCACACCAAAACTTCCCGTTGTCTGAGGCTTCACCGGATTGTGGTTGAGCGATGCCACCTCGGCGCTCAACATGAGCACCCGCTGGAACACCTCGTCAAAGTCCACGTTCTGGTTGAGCCCCGACGACAGAGTGTCGTGCACCACGGCGATGCTGGCCACGCGTCGCATGGCCCGGGCCAACGCTTCACGTGTCTCATCGGAGGTGGTGCGTCGCGCTTGAATGCGCAGCAGGGACGCCACTGTCTGCAGATTGTTCTTCACGCGATGGTGAATCTCTCGAATCGTGGCGTCCTTGGTCATGAGCTCGCGCTCCTGGTGGCGCATCTCGGTCACGTCGCGGCACAGCACCAGTGCGCCCGTTCGCTCATTGCCGATCTCGAGCGGGATGGTGCGCAGCGACACCGTGACACCGCGGTTCTCAATGTCGGCACGCCACGGTGCGCGACCGGTCACCACCACGGGGAGCGACTCATCCACATCAACTTTTCCTGAGAGAACCTGCGCGGCCACCTCCGCCAGCAACTCACCCTCGAGCTCTTCGCGGTATCCGATGCGACTAAACGCCGACAGTGCGTTCGGGCTGGCAAAGTTCACGACGCCGTCTACATCCATTCGCAGGAGGCCGTCGGAGGCTCGCGGTGCACCACGACGCGGAGCGGGCGCCTGATCGATGTCGGGAAAGTGACCGGTGGACATCATGAGAAAAAGATCGTCGGCACACTCGTTGAACGTCTTCTCCTGCCGTGACGGCTGGCGCATCTGCGAGAGGTTGGTGTGCAGGGAGACGACGGCGATGGGGCCCTGTTGAATCTCGTCGGAACCCTCGCCAACCGGGCGAACCACCGGAACCGTTCGCACGCGCGTCGGCACCTCTTCGAACCACGCCGGAGCCGTGGAATCCACAATCACTCCGGCTTCGTAGGCTTCCGTCACCTGCGAGCGCCATTCGGCCTTAATGTTCTGACCCACGAAGTCGCGATAGAAAAGGGTGGCGACACCCGCCGGTCGTGCGTGTGATGCGGCGACAAAGCTTCCGTCTGTTGCGGGGACCCAGATAATGGCGTCGGCGAACGAGAGGTCGGCCAGCAACTGCAGATC
>JBIIKT010000048.1:0-6594 GCA_044233055.1 Microbacteriaceae bacterium | reverse complement strand
CGTTCAGAAGCATCTTCACAACCAAATCGTGCGATGCGTTATCGGGTTGACGGGGCACGGTGTGAATTCGGGAGGAATCAGATTCGAGACACGTGGGGTCACCCCACACGCGCGTGGCAGATGCCAACAGTTGATCGCGATAACCAAGGAATGCCCTGTCGATGATGGCCGCGTCCTCGGCAGAGACCGTCTCGGCACAATTGCAGTCGTGCTCCGGCACGGGTGAATTGAGAAACCCATCGAGTGCGTGCCTGATGACTTGCATTTGCTCAGGTACCGTGACAAATGAGCGCCGGATAAAATTGCCGAGGTCCCAGTTTACGCGCGTGAAACAGACTGAGCTTCGCTCATTGAGTCGCAAATTATCCCGCTCCGGTAGCGCCAAACCGGTGGCCTGCTCAAAGAGATCTATCACGTCGATTCCGGACGCAAAAACCAGAACGTCGAGAGACGCCTCATCAGTGCGGGAACGCAACTCCTCCAAAAATGGGTTCAACACCTGATTTTCCCAGCGCGGAGCGATGGTATTTTCGAAGTGCTCCATCAGTGAGTCGAGGTGCTTTTGGCGAACTATTGCAGAAACCTTCAAGACTTGCGCGAACGACGAAACAGTGTTCTCCAACGCCGGCCTCAAGCCTGCCACAACCTGGAGTTGGCGCGGTTCGATCGAGGCAAGGAGTCTCCCTACGGCTGTGACACTCCATGCATGGCTGAAGTGTTCTGATGACAACACGAGCGTGCGGCAATCCGCGTTGGTCATCTCAACCAGAATCTCGTCAATGTCTAACTCGAATGCGTCCCACGGGTAATGCTGTGCGTAGTCGGCCTCTTTGTAAAATTTGCGTAATACCGGTCCGTGCTGGCCCAGGTCAACGTCATTGACAGGAACAAAAACGCCACTGAGGAGCAGCTTCTCGCGATTAAGGTGAAGGGCGCTCTGTATCGCCGTAGAGCCCGTCTTGGGGGGTCCCACATGCAAAATCAGTCGATCTACCGTTGCTCGGTTGCGGCGAGAGCGCAGCTTTTTCATATCTCTATCTTCGCGTCACACAGGGGCAAACGCACGCAAGCTATTCCGCCGGCGGCAAAAACATTTCTGCCGCCACGCGAATGACCGACTTCTTGGGCAGGCGAGACGACATCCACGCCATGGCCGAATTGCGGCCGCCCACAACAATCGAGGGCAACGCTAGTCACCGTAGTCGTAGCCCTCGAGCTCGGCCTGTTCGCGCGCCTCACGGGCTTCGTCGCGCACGGCGAGAACTGCCAGTGTCACGGAGATTCCCCAGCCCAGCCACACGAGGGCGAGCCGCCAATCGCGCGGACCTCGAGCGGTCTGACGTGCGGCAGAGATGCCACCAAACAGTGCACCCAGCACTCCGCCGTTGAACAAGAACCTACGCATGGTCACCCTCCGCACTCACTGAAAGGCTACCGGGTCATGCCGGAAGGCACTACGCGATAGGGGTGAGCTCGCCAACGAGCGGTGACGCTGTGGATCCAGCGGAACCGGTGTGCTCGCGCGCAAAGTCGAGGGTGCGCACCAACAGTTCGAGACGCTCGGCCTCCGACTTGGCCTTGCGGGTGTTGACCTCGGCCACAATATGGCCGTCCCAGTTGGTGTTGGCCAAGTGACGCAGAACTTCGGCAACGGGCTGGCGACCCTCACCGGGCAGCAAGTGCTCGTCAAAGATGCGGTTGTCGTCGGCAGCGGCGGCACCGTCACACAGGTGTACGTGACGCAGGCGCTCGCCGTAGGCGTGCGTGAGTTCGAGTGCGTCGTGACCGGACAGCGCAGCGTGTGAGAAGTCGAGGGTGACGGCATCGCAGTCAAAGTGGCGCGGATCCGGCCCGGGAGCGTAAGCCTGCATTGCAGCGCCGCCCACCTTCCAGGGGAACATGTTCTCCACGGCAATGTGCACACCGGTGTTGTTTCCGGTCTCGCGCACGATGTCGAGGAAACGCTCGGCGTAGGTGGACTGCCAGCGGAACGGCGGGTGCACCACAACGCTGGTGGCGCCTACCTCGGCAGCCAGTTCGGCGGCCTTCTCCAGCTTGATCTGCGGATCGCGACCCCACACGAAGTGGGTGAGCAACAGCACGGGAGCGTGAATGGAAAGCACCGGCATCTGGTGCGCATCCATCATGCGGCGCAGGCCGTCGGCGGTTTGCGTGGCGGGGTCACGGGTGACCATGACCTCAACGCCGTCGTAGCCGGCAAGCGAGGCGAAGCGAAAACCTTCGTCGGCGGAAAGGGGGTAGACACACGAGGTGCTCATGCCGATTTTCATCATTATGTGTCCACGCTACCGGTCAAACATATGAGCAGGCTGGACGTTTGCCCCGCGTCGCAGAAGAGTTGGGGCAAAAGTTACCTGGCGTTCATGAAGCCTCTCAGAGTCGCGCCATTTCCAAGCGGTTATAGACTCAACTCATGGCAAAAATCGACATGAAGCCCCGTAGCCGCGACGTCACTGACGGCATTGAGAAGGCCGCCTCGCGCGGCATGCTTCGTGCCGTGGGTATGGGCGACGAAGACTGGGTGAAGCCCCAAATCGGCATCGCCAGCTCGTGGAACGAGATCACGCCGTGCAACCTGAGCCTCGATCGGCTGGCTCAGGCCAGCAAAGAGGGCGTGCACGCCGGTGGCGGCTACCCGCTGCAGTTCGGCACCGTTTCGGTGTCCGACGGTATCGCGATGGGCCACGAGGGAATGCACTTTTCGCTGGTATCGCGCGAGGTGATTGCCGACTCGGTTGAGGTCGTGATGCAGGCCGAGCGCCTCGATGGCTCCATTCTTCTCGCCGGGTGCGATAAGTCCCTGCCCGGCATGCTGATGGCCGCGGCGCGGCTCGATTTAGCCTCCGTTTTCTTGTACGCCGGTTCGATTGCGCCCGGCTGGGTTCGCCTGTCGGACGGCACAGAGAAAAACGTCACGATTATTGACGCGTTCGAAGCCATTGGCGCCTGCAAGGCCGGCAAGATGAGCGAGGAAGACCTCGACCGCATCGAGCGCGCCATTTGCCCCGGCGAGGGTGCCTGTGGCGGCATGTACACCGCCAACACCATGGCGTCGATTGCTGAAGCGCTGGGTATGAGCCTGCCCGGTTCGGCCGCCCCGCCCAGTGCCGACCGTCGCCGCGACTACTTTGCCCACCGCTCGGGCGAAGCCGTGGTCAACCTCATTCGCCTCGGCATCACCGCGCGCGACATTCTCACCAAGAAGGCGTTCGAAAACGCCATCGCCGTGCTCATGGCTTTCGGCGGTTCCACCAACGCCGTTTTGCACCTGCTCGCCATCGCGCACGAGGCCGATGTGGAGCTCTCGCTCGATGACTTCAACCGGATCAACGACAAGGTTCCCCACATTGCGGACCTCAAGCCGTTCGGCAAGTACGTGATGAACGATGTTGACCGCGTGGGTGGCGTGCCCGTGGTCATGAAGGCCCTGCTCGATGCCGGCCTGCTGCACGGTGACGCTCTCACGGTGACGGGCAAGACGCTGGCCGAGAACCTGGCCGAGATGAACATCATGCCGGTCGACGGTGAGGTTATTCGCACGCTCGACAACCCGATGCACCACAACGGCGGTATCACCATCCTTCGCGGAACCCTGGCCCCCGAGGGCGCAGTGGTGAAGACCGCTGGATTCGACCTCGACGTGTTTGAGGGTCCGGCCCGTGTGTTCGAACGCGAGCGCGCCGCCATGGACGCCCTCACCGAGGGAAAGATTTTGCCCGGAGACGCCATCGTTATTCGCTATGAGGGCCCAAAGGGTGGACCGGGAATGCGCGAGATGCTCGCCATCACGGCCGCCATCAAGGGTGCGGGCCTGGGTAAAGATGTCCTATTGTTAACGGACGGTCGATTCTCAGGCGGCACAACCGGACTGTGTATTGGCCATTTAGCTCCAGAAGCTGTTGATGGTGGCCCCATTGCACTTCTGCGCGATGGTGATCTCATACGGGTCGATATCGCGACTCGGACTCTCGACTTACTGGTTGACGAAGAAGAGCTCGCAAGCCGCCGACAAAGCTGGCAACCGCTCCCACCGCGCTACACACGTGGCGTATTGGCGAAGTACTCCAAACTGGTGCACTCCGCTTCGGTCGGCGCGATTACCGGGTAACGACGCCCGTAACTCTCCCTTCACCTTTCGACGCAAAGGACGCTCACTCATGTCTGCCGACACCCTTCCCGCTGCAAAAACCACCAAGGCCCAATCGATGATTGGCGCCGAGGGAGTGGTGCGCAGTCTCGAGATGTTGGGCATCACCGACGTCTTCGGTTTGCCCGGCGGCGCCATCCTGCCTGTTTACGATCCGCTGATGGATTCGTCCAAGATTCGCCACATCCTCGTTCGTCACGAGCAGGGCGCGGGTCACGCCGCCGAGGGTTACGCCTCCTCTTCGGGCAAGCTCGGCGTGTGCATTGCCACGTCTGGCCCGGGTGCCACCAACCTGGTCACCGCCATCGCGGACGCACACATGGACTCCGTTCCACTGCTGGCCATCACGGGTCAGGTCTTCAGCCACCTCATGGGAACCGATGCGTTCCAAGAGGCCGACATCGTGGGCATCACCATGCCCATCACGAAGCACTCGTTTCTGGTGACGAAGGCGGCCGATATTCCGGGCACACTCGCAGCGGCCTACGAAATTGCCACCACCGGTCGCCCCGGTCCGGTTTTGGTGGACATCACCAAGGATGCCCAGCAGGAGGAGTTCGAGTTCAGCTGGCCACCCACCTTTGACCTCCCCGGCTACCACCCGGTGACGAAAGCCAACAGCAAGCAAATTCAGGCCGCGGCCGAACTCATGGCTAAGTCGAAGAAGCCGGTCTTCTATGTGGGCGGCGGAATCGTTCGCTCGGGTGCCGCCGCCGAACTACTCAAGCTCGTCGAACTCGTCG
The DNA here is from genome assembly GCA_044233055.1 of Microbacteriaceae bacterium. Classification (GTDB taxonomy): domain Bacteria; phylum Actinomycetota; class Actinomycetes; order Actinomycetales; family Microbacteriaceae; genus UBA963. Next base: position 1,683 of record JBIIKT010000048.1, on the reverse strand, counting down.
GGGCTCCTGTGGTCACGACGCTCATGGCTCGCGGGGCATTCCCCGACTCGCACGATCAGAACCTCGGCATGCCCGGCATGCACGGCACGGTCCCTGCGGTGCTCGCGCTGCAGGAGGCCGATCTTCTCATCACGCTGGGCGCGCGCTTCGATGACCGCGTCACCGGCAAGGCGGCGCTTTTTGCCGTGAACGCCCAGGTGATTCACGTGGACATTGATCCGGCTGAAATCGGCAAGATTCGGCACGCCGACGTGCCCATCGTGGGCGACCTCAAAGACGTGCTGGTGGACCTTGTCGACGCCTACACCAAGGAGATGGGCAAGAAGAAGCTCGACATCGCCGAGTGGTGGGCCCAGCTCAATTCCCTGCGCGCCGAGTTCCCCCTGGGATACTCCGAACCGGAGGACGGCCAGTTGTCTCCCCAGTACGTGATCCAGCGCGTGGGTGAACTCAGCGGTCCTGAGGCGGTCTACTCCGCGGGCGTGGGTCAGCACCAGATGTGGGCAGCCCAGTTCATCAAGTACGAGCGCCCCAACGCGTGGCTCAACTCGGGCGGTGCCGGCACCATGGGATACGCGGTTCCGGCCGCCATGGGCGCCAAGGTTGCTCAGCCCGACCGCGTGGTCTGGGCCATCGACGGCGACGGTTGCTTCCAGATGACCAACCAGGAGCTGGCCACCTGCACACTGAACAACATCCCCATCAAGGTGGCGGTGATTAACAATTCGTCGCTGGGCATGGTGCGGCAGTGGCAGACGCTGTTCTACGACGGACGCTACTCCCACACCGACCTCAACACGGGTCACGACACCGTGCGTATCCCCGACTTCGTGAAGCTGGGCGAGGCCTACGGTGCGCTCAGCATCCGTGTGACGAAGCGCGAAGAAGTAGACGAGGCCATCAAGCTGGCGCTGGCTACCAACGACCGACCCGTGGTGATTGACTTTGTCGTGAGCGCCGACGCCATGGTGTGGCCCATGGTGCCGCAGGGCGTGAGCAACAGCGGGGTGCAGTACGCCCGTGATCACGCGCCGACGTGGGACGACAGGGAATAGGGAGGAATGGCCATGACATCACACGTTCTTAGCCTTCTCGTTGAAAACAAGCCGGGTCTGCTGACCCGCGTTGCCGGCCTTTTCGCGCGCCGGGGCTTCAACATCGAATCACTTGCCGTGGGTCACACCGAAATCGAGGGTCTCTCGCGCATCACCGTCGTGGTGGACGTTGACCAGCTTCCGCTCGAACAGGTGACCAAGCAGCTTAACAAACTTGTTAACGTAATCAAGGTTGTTGAGCTCGACATCGACCAGTCTGTTCAGCGCGAGCACCTGCTCATCAAGGTGCGCGTTGACAACACCACGCGTTCCGCGGTGCTCGAAGCGGTTACGCTGTTCCGCGCACGTGTTGTTGACGTGTCTCCCGATGCGCTGGTTATTGAGGTAACCGGAGATTCGGGCAAAACCTCGGCGCTACTGCGGGTGCTTGAGCCCTACGGCATCAAGGAAATTGCCCAGTCGGGGCGGTTGGCGATTGGCCGTGGCGCCAAGTCGATCAGCGAACGCGTTTACAAGTAACACCGCTCGAGCCGATTTTTTACACAACTCACTAACCACAAAAACCCAAGGAGAAATACTGTGCTGGAAATTCACTACGACAAGGATGCCGACCTCGAGCTCATTAAGG
>JBIIKT010000047.1:0-6609 GCA_044233055.1 Microbacteriaceae bacterium | reverse complement strand
AAGCTGGAGAACGGGGTGAGGATTGATGGCAAGTTTTGGTCAGTTCGGTAATGATCTTTATTCCGGGGCACGTTCTTTTCCCTTTGTGGGCCGGCGACGCTGGTGGTATCTCGTCTCGATCGTTCTTGTTCTCGTCAGTATTCTCGGACCGCTTGCGCGCGGTGGATTTCAGATAGACAAGGCCTTCAACTTCGGAATTGAATTTACGGGCGGTAGTGAGTTCACCGTCTCAAATGTGTCCGACACCAATCAGTCAATCGCAAGTGCTGCCGTTACGTCGGTGGATCCGCTGGTCAATCCGAAGGTAACGATCGTTGGCGGCGATTCTGTTCGGGTGCAAACGGAGCAGATGACCAACCAGCTCACTAATGAGGTCGCCGCTGCTCTGGCAGTGGGTTACGGGGTTCCCGAAACACAAGTGACCTCGTCATTCATTGGCGCCACGTGGGGCGCTGACATCACCACTCAAGCGTTACGGGCGCTCATTGTCTTCCTGATTCTTGCGGGTATCGTTTTGGCGCTGTATTTCCGAACGTGGAAGATGTCTCTCGTAGCCATCATCGCGCTCATCCACGACGTCATCATCACCGCCGGCATCTACGGAATTTCTGGCTTTGAAGTTACACCCGGAGCGGTAATCGGCCTCCTGACGATTCTGGGTTACTCCCTGTACGACACCGTTGTGGTGTTCGACAAGGTTCGCGAGAACACGTCAGGCCAGACTCGCGACGCGTCGCTCACCTACGGACAACAGGTAAACCTTGCGGTGAACCAGACGCTCGTGCGGTCACTCAACACCACCATTGTCGGGTCGTTACCCGTTGCCGCCATTCTTTTCATTGGTGCGTTCATCTTGGGAGCCGGCACCCTGCGCGACATTTCACTGGCACTCCTCGTGGGAATCATTGTGGGAACGTACTCAACGTCGTTCCTGGCGGCGCCGCTCTACGCAGGGTTGCGAATGCGTGAACCCGCCATCAAGAAGAACGATGAGCGGCTGCTCGAGATGCAGGAAAAGGCCAAAGAACGAACTGTCGCGTAACCACGTAACTGTTTTGCCCCGATAATGGTGTTATTGGGAGGCGCCATGACGGAAGTTCCGGCTACAACAACTGCGTTGCGCCGACTGGTGCCCAGAATATTTTGGCGCGCTCAGCCCTCAGGAGGCTTCGAGCAGTTGGTTCGCGCGGTTCGGACTCAGCATCCCAAAGCTGATGTTGCCAGAATTGAGCGCGCCTACGAGGTAGCCAAGCGCGCACATGAAGGGCAGACACGCAAGAGCGGCGAGGCATACATTACTCACCCCGTTGCCGTGGCCCAGATATTGGCGGACCTCGGTATCGGACCTAAGACACTTATTGCCGCACTCCTGCACGACACGGTTGAAGACACCGACTATTCGTTGGAAGAGGTGGAAGCCGAGTTTGGTGCCGAGGTGGCCATGCTCGTCGACGGCGTCACAAAGATTGACCGCATCACCTACGGAGAGTCTGCCCAGGCAGAAACCGTTCGAAAAATGATTGTGGCGATGTCGCGAGACATCCGAGTGCTCGTGATCAAACTCGCCGATCGTCTGCACAACGCTCGAACGTGGGGGTTTGTGGCTCCCGAAACTGCTGAACGAAAGGCGCGAGAAACGCTCGACATTTTTGCGCCACTTGCCCATCGCCTCGGAATTTCGTCGATGAAGTGGGAGTTGGAGGATCTCTCCTTCGCGGTCCTACACCCCAAGATCTACTCGGAGATCAATAATCTTGTTCAGCAGCGCACCCCGGAACGCGAGGAGTTCGTGGCCGACGTCATCTCGTCCGTCCGTGATGATTTGCGACTCAACCGGATTCGCGGAGAGGTACAGGGTCGCCCCAAGCAGTTTTACTCGATCTACCAAAAAATGGTGTTGCGTGGGCGAGAGTTTGATGAGATTTACGACCTCGTGGGCATTCGTGTGATTGTGCCCACAGTCCGGGATTGCTACGGCATTTTGGGGGCTATTCATAGCCGTTGGAATCCGCTACCGGGACGATTCAAGGACTACATTGCGACGCCCAAGTTCAATCTCTACCAGTCACTTCACACGACGGTGATGGGCCCCGGTGGTCGGCCGGTAGAGATTCAAATTCGGACTCCCGAGATGCATCAGCGTGCAGAGTTTGGTGTGGCTGCTCACTGGCTGTACAAGGCAAAGCAGGCCGGTGGACGCGGTGCCACCGCGCTCTCACTCGGAGATACCGACATGGCGTGGCTGGCGCATATTTCAGACTGGGAAGCTGAAACCGATGATCCGCACGAATTCCTGGATTCCCTGCGCTTTGAAATTGGGAGCAAAGAGGTGTACGTCTTTACTCCCAAAGGCCGCGTTATCGGTCTTCCCGCGGGCGCCACGCCCGTCGATTTCGCCTACGCCGTTCACACCGAAGTGGGTCATCGCACTATGGGGGCAAAGGTCAACGGACGGTTGGTGCCCCTGGACACTCAGGTCGCCTCGGGCGACGTCATTGAGGTTCTGACCAGCAAGAATCCTGACGCGGGCCCCAGTCAAGACTGGGTGGGTTTTGTAGCGTCTACGCGAACGAAGTCAAAAATCAAGCAGTGGTTCTCCAAAGAGCGCCGTGATGAGGCCGTGGAGCAGGGTCGTGACATGATTGCACGCGCGATGCGAAAGCAGAATCTGCCTCTCCAGCGCCTGATGACAACAGACACCTTGGCGGAAGTAGCTGCGTTGTTGAAGTATGACGACGTCACGTCGCTGTATGCCGCCGTAGGCGAGGGTCACGTGTCGACTCAGTCGGTGATTGAGAAGATTCTTCTCAGCGTTACGGAAGAAGTTGACGGCGAAACGCCGGAAGTTGTTATCCCCGCGCGGGGTGGCATGCGGGGAACGCGACGAAGTGATTCGGGCGTTCTCGTGCGAGGCGCAGCCGACATCCTGGTCAAACTCGCAAAATGCTGCACTCCCTTACCGGGTGACGAGATTCGAGGGTTTGTGACCCGCGGTCAGGGAGTTTCCGTGCACCGTGCATCGTGCAACAACGTCACAACCCTGATGCGTGAACCTGAGCGACTCATCGAAGTTGAGTGGGCGCCGTCGTCCAAGAGCATCTTCCTTGTCCAGGTTCAGGTTGAGGCGCTGGACAGGGCGGCGTTGCTCTCAGACGTCACGCGCGTCTTGGCCGAAAATCACGTCAATATTCTTTCGGCCACGGTGACCACGACCACTGAGCGACTCGCCCTCAACAGGTTTGTTTTTGAAATGAGCGACACCAGCCACCTTGAGCGACTCCTCAACGCCATCCGTCGGATCGACGGCGTCTACGACGCCTACCGCGTGAGCGAGAGCGGCTCCTAGGCGCGTCCGCGCCCGCCGCGCGAAGGGAAGGTGCACGGTGCGACCCACAATCGCCAGTGCATGCCGACCGTGGTACCCGGTTCGCTCTGCAAGAGCAGTTAAGTCTGCCAACGCAGTGTCGTCGTCTTCCGAGTAGCGAGCAATATCGGCAGCGGTGCGCTCGGGAGTGGTGACAAGCCTGTTACCGAATGAGAGACAGTCAGTTCTGGGGATGTTGAGTTCGCGCACGTTGACGCTTGCCCTGCCCACGTAGAGCCGCACACCATCGAGTCCCGCAATGCACGACTGCCGCGGTGCAACGGGAATGGCACCGAGTACCCACAGCGCCGACTGCTCGATGGCAATAGCTTCTTTGTCATCGGCCTCCTTCTGATGGTCGTCCATGTCACCGGTGTCGATGCCACCGGCGCAGAGGTGGGCATCGAGTCGGAGACCCGGGCCCGGCAGAGTGTCAATCGTGCAGATAATTCCATCGATAACAACGGCATGGCCGTCACGCACGAGTGACCATCGTTCGGCCGGAGAAAATTCAGAAAGCTCGGAGGTGTGCACGCGCACATGGTCGCAGATTCGCACTTGTCGCGACGAAGACAGAGAGAAGCTGTGGAGCGCGCTCCGGATTCGCAGAGACGTGGATCAGGAAAGCACCGCGAGCCACGAGCGCTGCGCCGCAATGTCGTCTTCGATGCTGGCGACTCGGGCGGCATCACCAGCGGATTGAGCGAGTGCCAGTTGGCCTTCGAGGGTGGCAATCTTCGATTCAATTTGTCCGGCAAGTCCCTCTGATCGGGCTTGTTTCTCGGGGTTCGACTTGTTCCAGTGCGCCTCTTCCAGCTTGCGAACGGCAGTTTCGACTTTTCGCATGCGGTCTTCGACCTCACGAATTTTTGCTCGAGGCACCTTGCCAGCGGCGTCCCAGCGCTTCTGCAAACCGTTCAGGGTTGAGCGTGCCTGCGCATAGTCCGTTGCCGTCAAGAGGAGTTCCGCTTCCGTGAGGATCTCCAATTTGACGACCAAGTTTCCCTGATACTCGGCCTCGTCGCGCGCGAACTCTTCGTTCTTGGCAGCGTAAATGGCGTCGCCGGCTGCCTTGAAGCGCTTCCACAGTGCATCGTCAACCTTCTTGGGGCCTCGGGGAGCCTTCTTCCAGTCCTCGAGTAGCGCACGGTAGGGCGTCAGCGCCGACGCGCCCTGCGACATCAGACCCTCGGCCTTGGTGATGAGTGCTTCCTTGGCGGCTTTGGCGCCCTTGGTGGATTGGTCGAGTTCGGCAAAGTACTTGCGACGAGCTTGGTCCAGTGTGTTGCGTGCGGCCCGAAAGCGCTTCCATAGGTCGTCGGCCGTCGCCTTGGGGAACTTGCGATCCTTCTTCTGTGCCTCCTGCCATTGGGCGAAAAGCTCGTCAACGTTTGCTGTCATCTGCTTCCACTGCACCTTGGTCAAATCGCCGGAGGCAAGGGCCTCAACCTTTTCAACCAAAGCAGTCCGCGACGCGATGGCCTCTTCGCGGGCCAGAGCAGACTGCTCACTCAGTTCTTCCATCTTCTTTTCAATGGTCGAGCTGAGAGTCTCGATCCGCGTCCGCAAGGCAGCAAAGTCGCCGACGCCAATGCCCTCAGTGACTTGGTCTTTGATCTTGGCCAGCGATGCAGTCAGATCACTGTGCGCGGCATCCGACGCCACGCGTCGTTCGAAGAGGGAAAGTGCCGTGTTGATGTCATCAAACTTGCGAACGTAGAACGCCATCGCTTCCTCGGCTGACACGTCGGCATACTGTCCTACGTGTCGTTCAACACCGTCCTCAATGCAGAAGACGTTGCCATCCGCGTCGACGCGACCGAACGAGTGAGAGCTCATGAGTGTGCTTCCTGCCAAAGGTGAGTGCGCCGTAAGTTTAGGGCAGAGTGCCCCGCTACTGAAGTTTAAAGGAACCGATGATGGTCTCGATGTTGGGCCTGCCGTCGGTGGCGCCGCCGGCAACACCCCCGGCAATCACGGCTGCCTCGAGTTCGGCAAGGCCGCTCGTGACGCGTCCAATGACTGAATAGCCGCCGATTCCCGGTTCCGACGGAAGAATTGTGTCTTTGTAGACGATAAAGAACTGTGACCCGATCGAGTTGGGCTGGCCACTCTGGCGAGCCATGGCGATTGTTCCGGCAGGGTAAAACTCGTCTATGGGGTCGTTCTCCACAGGTCCGTAGTAGTACCCCGGACCGCCCGTGCCGTCACCACGAGGGTCACCGCACTGGAGCACAAACAAAGCGTCCGTTGTGAGGCGGTGGCAGTTTACGCCGTCGTAGAACCCCTTGTTCGCGAGATAGATGGTGCTGGCCACGGCCTGTGGGGCTGCTTTGCCATCAAGCTCGACACCCAGGGGGACGCCGTTGACGACGAGCTCTCCTGTCCACACGCGGTTTTCCGAAGCTGATTTATCGGGAAGGAAGTTTGTGGGTGCCCCGGGAGTGCTTGACGACGACGGCACGGGAAGAAATGGAGAGGAAACCGTAAAGAGCACCTGTGCGCCGATAGCGAGAGCCACGACGGGAATGCCGATCGACAACCACATGCGGTTGTCGCGCTTGCGCCGAGTTTCCTGCGCCACGTGGGCCCTCTGACGCTCACGATAGGCGCGCAGGCGTTCGCGTTCGGCTTTTTCTTGGGATTTCGTCTTCTTAGCCACGGTTGTGATTCTTTCGCTCAAGCCTGAAGGGGTGCGTGAATGTTCCCTCCAAGCAGATTAGCCCACCGCGAGCACGGCACAGCGCGAATAGGCTGAGCGCGTGACCGGTTCTCTGTTGGGCGACACCACGGCGCCGTTAGCCGTGCGCATGAGACCGAGGTCACTCGACGAGATCGTCGGCCAATCAGGACTTCTCATAGCGGGCTCGCCGTTGCGTCAACTTGCCGAGTCCTCATCCGGCGGGTCGTCCGTCATTCTGTGGGGTCCTCCGGGCACCGGCAAGACGTCGCTCGCGTACGCCGTGGCCGCGTCGAGTGAGCGGCGGTTCATTGAGATGTCTGCAATCACCGCCGGCGTGAAGGATGTTCGCGAGGCAATGACGGCGGCACAGAGCACGCGGGACCTCTATGGCTCGTCAACGCTTCTTTTTCTGGATGAGATACATCGGTTTACCAAGGCACAGCAAGACGCACTTCTCCCCGGTGTCGAGAACGGCTGGGTGACCCTCATCGCGGCCACCACAGAGAACCCGTCGTTCAGTGTCATCCCCCCGCTCCTCTCACGTTCGTTGTTGTTGCGCTTG
>JBIIKT010000046.1:0-6615 GCA_044233055.1 Microbacteriaceae bacterium | reverse complement strand
CGACGTCTGGTACGACCACCAACTCGTAGGCCTCACGGTCGTTCGTGACGGCAAACCCGTGGGCACTGTTTCGCGCGTGGATCACTTTCCCGCGCAAGACCTGCTCGTTGTGGCCACTGACAAGGGCGAGGTGATGGTGCCCTTCGTGGCCGCCATCGTGCCGGCCGTCGACATTGTGGCCAAGACCGTGACCGTCACCCCGCCGGGGGGCTTGTTCGAAGAGCTCGAGGATGACGACGCTGACGGCGAGGACGTCCCCACAGGCGAGAAAGCCGCCGGCCATGCGGATTGACGTTGTCACCATTTTTCCCGAGTTCTTCGACGTGCTCGACGTCTCGCTCGTGGGCAAAGCCCGCGAGAAGGGCATCCTCGACTTTGGCGTGACGAACCTGCGCGATTTCACGCACGACGTGCACCGCACGGTTGACGACACACCCTACGGCGGTGGCGCCGGAATGGTGATGAAGCCCGAGCCCTGGGGTGAGGCCATCGACGCGCTCCTGGGCGACTCCGCCAGCGATGCCGTGCTCATTGTGCCCACACCCGCCGGACACGTCTTCAGCCAGGCGATGGCCCGAGAACTATCGCAAGCCTCTCACCTGATCTTTGCGTGTGGCCGCTACGAGGGCATCGACCAGCGCGTCTCGGATCACTTTGCCACCAGGTGTCGCGTTGTGCCGGTGTCGCTCGGTGACTACGTGCTCAACGGCGGCGAGGTGGCCGCCATGGCGATGATCGAGGCGATTGGACGTCTGGTTCCCGGCGTTGTGGGCAACCCCGAGTCACTCACGGAGGAGAGCCACGAAGACGGCCTGCTCGAATACCCCAGCTACACCAAGCCCGCGCAGTGGCGTGAACTCGAGGTTCCCGATGTGCTGCTCTCTGGCAATCACGGGGCCATCGCCGCATGGCGGCGCGAGCAGCAACGGGAGCGAACCCGCGAAGTGCGTCCCGACTTGCTGGCCGAGGATTTGTTGGGTGACTCACCGGCGTGACAGAATAAAGACTTGTGCCGGTTCGGCTCCTGCTGCAGGGGGAGTCGTTCGAAAATCAAGGCACACTTGTCGTGAAATATCCCTAACCCGTGTACGTCCTGCAGCGGTCACAGAGAGCGAAAAAAATCATGCACATTCTTGATGCGCTAGACAAAGCCAGCCTGCGGAGCGACATCCCCGACTTCCGCCCTGGCGACACCGTCAAGGTTCACGTAAACATCATCGAGGGCAACCGCTCGCGTATCCAGGTCTTCCAGGGTGTTGTGATCTCTCGCAACGGCCACGGCGTGCGCGAGACGTTCATCGTTCGTAAGGTCAGCTTCCAGGTGGGTGTGGAGCGTACGTTCCCGGTGCACTCCCCGGTAATCGACCACATTGAGCTCGTGACCCGCGGTGACGTGCGTCGCGCCAAGCTGTACTACCTGCGCAAGCTGCGCGGCAAGAAAGCCAAGATTAAAGAGCTGCGCGACAACTAACTCGCGCGCAAGCTCGGCAGAAGGGCCCGACGACACGAGAGTGTCGCCGGGCTTTTCCACAGCCTTCTCACACCCTGCGCCCTCGTAGACTGGGCTCACCCTTCCCGCCTCTGACAAGAACGGCCGTCAATGCCGACTGACTCACCGTCCACAGACGCCGTGGTCACCTCTCCGGGCAAGAAACCCAAGGTTCAACGGTCGCCCGGCATGGCCGTTCTCATCTTCCTCCGCGATGTTCTGGTTATTCTTGCCATCGCGATCGTCGTGTCGTTTCTGGTCAAAACATTCCTGATTCGGTCGTTCTACATACCGTCGGCGTCGATGGAAAACACGCTGATGGGAAACCCCAACCAGAACATTGCCGACAAGGTGATTGTCAACGAACTCGTGCCCGACATCATCCCGGTAGCCCGCGGTGACGTGATTGTGTTCAAGGACCCGGGTGGCTGGCTTCCCGCCCGCCCTCCGGTGTCGACGTCTCCTGTTCAGCAGGGAGTGGACTGGGTGCTCTCGCTGTTCGGTCTTGCGTCACCAGATAACGACGGTCACCTCATCAAGCGGGTGATTGGTCTGGCCGGCGACACTGTTGTGTGTTGCACGCCCACTGGTCAGCTCACGGTCAACGGTATTCCGCTCATCGAGCCGTACATCAAGCTCCCCGAGGGTGTCACCCGAGCCTCGGAGGTAGATTTCACTGTTACCGTGCCCGCTCAGTCGCTCTGGGTGATGGGCGACAACCGCTACAACTCCCTCGATTCTCGTTTCAACGTTGATAAACCTGGTCAGGGATTTGTCACCGTGAAGAACGTGGTCGGCCGGGCTTTTGTGGTGTCGTGGCCCATCCAGCACTGGAAGTGGCTGAGCAACTATCCGGAGACGTTCGCGCTGGTTCCGGAACCTGAGGCGCTCACAACCGAGACCAACACAACGCCCACGGTGGCGCCGCGCAACTAGCCGTGGTTGCTGAACCCACGCTCACCCTCGAGCGAGAAATGTTTGCCGCCGGCGCGCGCCTGATTATTGGCATGGATGAAGTGGGCCGTGGCGCCCTAGCTGGCCCGGTTGCCGTGGGCGTGTGCGCCATCAGTGTTGCGGATGATTTTCCCGCTGGCTTGCGCGACTCCAAACTCATCTCGGCACAGCGGCGCGTGGCGCTCGATCCTCTGGTGCGGGCCTGGGGTGCGTGTGCTGTGGGCGAGGCCTCGGCTGCGGAGATTGACGAGCTCGGCATCACGCGCTGCCTCGGGTTGGCCGGCCACCGCGCTCTCGTGGCCCTGCACGAGCTCGGCGTTCCGGTGGCTGAGGCCGTTGTGCTGCTCGACGGTAAGCACGACTGGCTCACGCCGGTGTTGAACTCACCGTTGAACGTGGTCACCCGCATCAAGGCAGATCAAGACTGTGGCGTTGTGGCGGGTGCATCGGTGGTGGCCAAGGTGTGGCGCGACGACCTCATGGTGTCGCTCGCCGCCGAACATCCCGAATTCGGGTGGGACGGCAACAAGGGATACGGCGCCGCCACCCACATGGCGGCCATCGCCGAGCACGGGCCGACCGAGTGGCATCGCCGAACCTGGCTGCGCGGTAATCCCGATGTTGCACCCGACAAAGTGCCGAGCGGTGATTCTCCCGACATCTCCCCGCCCGATACCCGCGACGCGACGTAGGATGGAACCAAATGGACGAAGACTTTGACGATTACGAGCGTGAGGCCGAGCTGGCCCTGTATCGGGAGTACCGGGATGTTGCCGGTCAGTTCAAGTACGTCATTGAGACGGAGCGCCGTTTCTACCTGGCCAACGAGGTAAACCTCGAGCGCAAAGACACCGAGACCGACTTCTACTTCGAGATTGTGATGACCGACGTGTGGGTGTGGGACATCTACCGCTCGGATCGCTTCGTCAAGAACGTGCGCGTCATGACGTTCAAAGACGTCAACGTTGAAGAGCTGTCGCTCAAGGAGTTTGAGCTGCCGAAGGAACTCGCGCTCGACGAGTAGGCGTGTTGGTTTAGCGGATGGCTCGCGAAATCGCGGCCGTCTGGCGCTCGACCTGTCCTGCACGCTGCTGACTTGTCGCAATACTTCACCGGGCTTTGCTTCCGAGGCTGTTGAGTTCACGTGTGCCGCCATGCTCGCCCTGGAGGCGACATGCGACGGCAATCAGAACGACCATCACCACGATCCCTATTGGGCAAACGCGGCGAAGACATCGCAGCCCACTACCTGATCGCTCGTGGCTATGAGGTCATCGACCGCAACTGGCGCTGCAGCTCGGGTGAGATTGACATCGTTGCCCGCCACGGACACTCGCTCGTTGTGGTCGAGGTCAAGACGCGATCCTCGCTGTCCGCGGGTCATCCGTTTGAGGCCATCACGGCCACAAAGCTCACGCGACTTCGCGCCCTAGCCGGTCTCTGGTGCGCGGCACAGTCCCACACATTTTCGAGCGTGCGCATAGACGCCATCGCGGTCCTCATGCACTCGAGCCAGCCGGCGACGGTCGAGCACCTCACCGGGGTCTGGCGATGAGCCTCGGATACGCCCGGTCGCTGGCTCTCGTGGGTTTGCGCGGCATCCCGGTCGACATCGAGGTGGATGCGCGCGCGGGTCTGCCGGGCATGTCACTCATCGGCCTGACGGATCGCGCGCTGGGAGAGGCAGTCGACCGGGTGCGATCGGCACTCGCAAACTCAGGCGTTGATCTTCCCGCGCGTAAACTCACCGTCAATCTCTCTCCCGCCGCGCTCCCCAAGCAGGGGTCGGTCTTCGACCTCGCTATCGCGGTCGCCATTCTCGTGGCGCTGGGCCTTGTTCCTGCGTCGGGGGTAGAAGGCGCGGTGTTGTTGGGCGAACTCGCGCTGGACGGACGACTGCGGCCCACGGCCGGCATTCTGCCCGCAACGCTCGCCGCGCGTGACGCCGGTGCACGCAGCGTGCTGGTGCCCACGGCAAACGTCGATGAGGCCTCACTCGTCGAGGGCATACGCGTGGTGGGGGTGCCCTCGTTGCGCGAGGCCGCGATTCACGCGGGCGCCAACATTCCCTCCGCGCCGGTACAACCCCTTCTGCTCGAGCCGCCAGCAGAGCGCGAGCGGGCTTCGGCACAGCCGCTCGATCTCGCCGACGTGCTTGGGCAACCCGATGCGGTCGACGCCCTCGTCACGGCCGCCGCCGGTGGGCACCATCTGTTTTTCCTCGGACCTCCGGGAGCGGGCAAGACCATGTTGGCGCAACGTCTGCCGGGCATCCTGCCACCCCTCACGCACGAACAGGCCACCCAGGCCGCGTGTGTGCGGTCGCTCACCGAACTCACGGCCCTCAGCGAAATCGACACCACCCCACCGTTCGAGGCACCTCACCACACCGCCACGGCAGCGGCCATGGTGGGTGGCGGCGGTGTCGTGATCCGGCCCGGGGCGGTTACCCGCGCCAGCGGGGGAGTTCTGTTTCTCGACGAGGCACCCGAGTTTCATTCTGCGGTTCTCGACTGCCTGCGGGAACCGCTCGAGACGGGATCCGTCAACATTCTGCGGGCGAGTGCGCGGGCCACATTTCCCGCACGTTTTCAACTCGTGATGGCGGCCAATCCATGCCCCTGCGGAAACTACGGCGTGCCGCGCAGCGAGTGTTCGTGCCCGCCCATGGCCCGCCGACGATATCTCGCTCGCCTGTCGGGTCCATTGCTCGATCGGGTGGACATCCACCTCAGTGTCGCCAAAGCGACCATTCCTCGTGGCATCAGCGCCAACATGCGTCGACTCACGTCGGCGGAGGCGCGCGATCGGGTGATTACCGCGCGTACTGCGGCGGCAGAACGATTGCACGATACCGCCTGGCGCACCAACGCGGAGGTCGACGGCGCCTATCTGCGAAGCCGACACCTTCGGCTTCCCGCGGCAGTAACGCGACCCATCGACAGGGGACTCGAGCGCGGTGGCCTGAGCATGCGCGGCTACGACCGCATTTTGCGGGTTGCCTGGACCTTGGCCGATCTCGATGGCGCCACGCTACCCACGCTCGATCATGTTGGTCGAGCGCTTTTTCTCAGACAAGGAGTTGCGGCATGAAAACTTTTGGTGCTTTTTCGCAGAGCGAGCTTGTGCACATGGTCGGCGCTGTCCGTCCGGAGAAACCAACCGCAGAGTCGGCGTGCGAGGTCTTCGCCCGGGCGGCCTGGTCGGGCATTGTGGAGCCGGGGGACCGCGTGGCGGGAATGCTGTGGTCTGCGCTCGGCTATCACCAGTCACTCGAGTGTCTCATCTCCGACGAAACGCCACACCGCGTGGCGGCGCGAGTGGCCGGGAGACTTGAGAGCGATTCAGGCGAGGGCCACGAGACCCTGGCAGAGGTGATTGCTGAGGCGTTCAGCCGGTGGCGTCCGCGGCTGAGCGCTTCCGAAGCGAGCGGGCATCTCGAGCGAGCCACCCGGCTGGGCGTGTCTTTCACTATTCCGGGAGATGAGCACTGGCCCGCTCAACTCGACGACCTGGGTGCGCATCGACCCGCGGGACTGTGGTTTCGCGGATCATCGGCAGCGTTGGGGGCAACCCGCAGGAGCGTGTCCGTGGTTGGGGCTCGCGCCTCAACGGGATACGGCGAACACGTCACCATGGAGATTGTTGCCGGCCTGTGCGATCGCGGCTTCGCTGTTGTGTCGGGTGCCGCCTATGGCATCGACGGCATGGCCCATCGCGCGGCCTTGGCCAGCGAAGGCACCACGGTGGCCGTCTTGGCCGGGGGCGTTGATCGGTTGTATCCCAGCGGACACGACACGCTGCTCAAACGCATCATCGACGTCGGCATTGTCGTGAGCGAGCTACCGTGCGGCTGGGCGCCCACCCGCTGGCGATTTTTGCAGCGCAATCGGCTCATCGCCGCTCTCGGCCAGGCCACCGCGGTCATGGAGGCGGGCTGGCGGTCGGGTTCCCTCAACACCGCCCACCACGCATTGACTCTCGAGCGACCCGTGGGTGCGGTTCCCGGTCCGGTGACCAGCGCGAGTTCGGCCGGTTGCCACCGGCTGCTTCGGGAAACGCCCGCCGTGTGTGTTACGTCGGCCGAAGAGGTGGCCCAACTCGTGGTGAGTCCGCTGGGCACAGGGGCGACGAGCCCTACGAATACTTCCTCCCCCCAGCACCCCACAGAA
>JBIIKT010000045.1:0-6662 GCA_044233055.1 Microbacteriaceae bacterium | reverse complement strand
CAGGACCGCCGGCCGAGAACGCGTAGGCGGTTGACCCGGTGGGGGTGGCTACCACGACGCCGTCGCAGCCGAATGAGGAGAGCGGGCGCTGGTCTACCCCGATCACCACTTCGAGCATTCGGCTGGCCATCTTTTCAATCGCTGCCTCGTTGAGCGCCCACGTGTGGAAGACCTGCGTGTCGCCGTGGAAGACCCGCACGTCCAGCGTGCTGCGCTTCTCCACGGTGTAGTCACCGGCGAGCACGCGCGCAACGGTGTCGGTCATGCCCGACCGTTCGGCCTCAGCCAAGAAGCCCACACGACCCAGGTTGATACCGACGAGCGGCACATCGGCTCCGTGCAACGCTTCGGCTGCGCGCAGAATGGTGCCGTCTCCGCCGAGAACGATGGCGCACTCGAGGTCGGTAAGACTCACGGCCTCGCCGAGGACGGCCAAGTCGCTGAGGTCGGGCGCGGCGGCGGCCACGGCATCGTGCTCGATGTCGCGAAGCACAGGTGTCACACCGGCGTCACGCAGGTGATGGCACACCTCAACGCACGCCTCGAGGGAATCGGGCTGTGCGGTGTGAGACACCACCAGGATGTTGCGGACCTTGCTCACGTTTAGACTCCGGTCACGCTATGGACTGTGTCATCCCATTCTGACGGATTTCTGCCGGCTCGGGCACTTAGCCAGACCAGATACTCGTGATTTCCGTGTCCGCCCAGGATTGGGGAGGAGATGAGACCGGCAACGCCGAGCCCCGCATCGAAGGCACTCCAGAGCACGGTTCGGATGGCGTCTTCGCGCAGCGCCGGGTTTGTCACAATCCCCTCGCGAACGCCCGTGCGACCCACTTCAAACTGGGGCTTGATGAGCAGGATGAAGTCGGCATCCGGCGCCGTGGCCCGCAGCGCGGGAATCACGTGGGTAAGCGAGATGAACGAGAGGTCGGCAACAACAATCTCAGCGACGAACTCACGACCGACGAGGGCGTTCAGATTCTCAGACGTGAGCCCCTTGGCGTTGACGCCCTCGATGACGAAGACGCGATCATCGCTGCGAATGCCGGGGCTCAACTGGGCGCGGCCCACGTCGAGAGCCACCACCTCCGCGGCACCGCGCTCGAGCAGAACCTGGGTGAAACCGCCCGTCGAGGCCCCCACGTCGAGCGCGCGCTTGCCCGACACCGATACGTCAAAGGCCTCAAGTGCGGCAATGAGCTTGTGCGCGCCGCGGCTTACGTAGTGGTCGAGACCCTCGATGTTGATTTCGGACTCTGCCCCCACCCGAAAAGACGGCTTGATGACCTGGCGGCCGTCCACGCGCACGCGTCCGGCGTCAATGAGTTCCTGTGCGTGGGTTCGTGAACGGGCCAGGCCTCGTGCGGTACATTCCACATCGAGTCGCGCGGTGGCGTCTGTCACGAAAGCCTCACGAGCGCGATGTGTCGCCGCCCTCGAGCCGCTGACGCAGCCCCTCGTAGATTGCGCTGTATCCGGCAGCGCGGTCGGCCAGTGGCTCACCCTCGACCACCGACAGCTGCGAAATCAGGGCCGGCTCATTGCCCGTCGTCTGTTCGCTGCTCATGGCTCAAGGTTATCGCCAACGGCGACTATTTCAGATACTGGCAGAGACCGCTGTGACACGTGTCCCCCAGCATCCAACCTGCGGTGTTTAGAGAGTGTAGGCCTCGGGCGGCACGGTGAAGCCGTAAATCGCCCGGCCGCTACTCCAGATCAGCTGACAGGTCGCACGAAGCAAGTCGAGACCGGTGCCGGGCTTGTCAATCACGATATCCACGTCGTTTGCTGCCACGTGAACGGTTGCCGTGCCCACGGTTATGGCACCCTTCTTGGAGACTTCGGTTTCGGGATACGGTTCGAGCAGGTCGCGCAGATCGGCGAGAATCAGGTCCGGGCGCTGCCCCTCGGGGGCGGCAAGAACTTGTTTTGGGCCGTCGATGCCGGTGAGCACGAGAGCCGAACGCATCTTCGCGCGGTTCGCGCCCAAGATGTCGGTGTCTAGTCGGTCGCCCACGTAAAGAGCGTTGCTGACGTCGAACCGCTTGAGCGCCTCCTCGAAAATCGCCACTTCCGGTTTGCCCGCAACAATGGGCATGCGACCGGCCGCCAAGTGCACCGCTGAGACGAGTGTGCCGTTTCCCGGCGCCGTGCCACGTTCCACTGGAATCGTCCAGTCCATGTTCGTGGCAATCCACGGGATCCCGTCGGGGTGCGCCTCGGTGCGCGCATTGAGTGCGAACGACGCCTCGGCAAGGTGTTTCCAGCCGACATCTGGTGAGAATCCCTGAATCACTGCTGCCGGGGTGTCGAGCGCCGATTCAGTGACGACGAAGCCCGCCTTCACTACCTCGCTGATCAAGCCGTCGCCACCAATGACAAGAATCGTGCTACCCGCGGGGGCCGCGCTTCGCAGTATCTCCATGGCTGCCTGTGGCGAGGTGATGATGTCCTCTGCCGTACAGGAAAGACCGAGATCTCTAAGGTGCGCGGCAACAGACTCGTCGGTGCGCGATGCATTGTTGGTGATGTAGCCGACACGACGCTCTTGCGCTATCGCGTTGAGGCTATCGACGGCGTGCGAAATGGCGCTCGGGCCGGCGTAAACGACGCCGTCGAGGTCAGCGAACAGGGCGTCGACGCCGTCCAACGGAGTGGACGCAGAAACATTCTGTTTTGAGAATATAGCCACTATTCCGACACTTTCGGGGCGTCAACATCACCAACTGGCTCGTTGGGTAGTGCCTCAGTGGGCTCGTCGGGTAGTTCGTCGGCCGTCACAAAGGAGGAGAAATCAGGGGCATCGGGTTCGTCGTATTCGGTGTAAACCTCGAACTCCTCTTCTTCTTCGGGTGTGCCGTAAGCCTCATCGAGCGCCAACTGGGCAACATCGGCGCGGTCTCGCCACTCCTTGGCTTCCCGTGTGCGCTCGAGTTCGTCGAGAACTTCGGCGTAGGCAAAGAAGAGTGTGGGGCTATACGGAAAGGCGGTATCGGGCTTGAGCTGCGGAATCTCGAGCTCGGCGAGGGCCAGGATTGGCTTGCCCTGATCGAGTCGTGCACCAGACATGGCAATGGCCAAGTTCACCGCAGCGATGTCCGACATCTTGGAGCGGTCGATGGTCCGGGCCAATTCGAGGCCGCGCTCGGGACGTTCGAGACCGCGCTCACAGTCAACCTCGAGTGCAACCTGATCAACGGACCCAGAGATGCGCCGGAAGGTGCGCAACTCGCGCAAAGCCAGAGCAAAGTCACCGATTGTGTAGGCCGTGAGGCCCAACGTTTCGCGCACGGCCGGAATCCGGCCACCGCGACGCGATGCGGAAATCGCATGCTGGTGAGCGCGCTCGGGTTCGACCTCGATGAGCCGTGCGGCCATGGCCAGGTGAAGGGCCACGAACTCTGCGTTCTCTGGCGTGAGTGCCTTGAGTTCGTTGCGCGCGTGCGGGTGCAGCTCTTTCCAGTCGAGATCCGCGTCAATCTCGGGGTCGTCGTGGCGCTCGCGCACGGGCCGAAGCTGCATGCGCAACAGCTCATCGGGGGTCATCTCCTCGCGGAACGGACGTCGTTCACCGCCCTCGGGCTTCCATTCACCCCGCGGCTTGTCGCCATAGGGTCGATCAGAACGCGGGCGATCGTTGCGCGGACGATCCGGGCGTGCGCCGTCGCGAGCAGGGCGGGGAGAGTAAGGGCGGTCGCCACCTGCGCGCGGAGGGCGGGCAGAGTTCGGGCGGTCGCCATTGCGGGCCGGACGCGGCGAGTATGGGCGGTCGCCATTACTTCGCGGTGGGCGCGAATCGCCGTCACGCGACGGTCGAGCTGAGTATGGGCGATCTCCGCCGGTGCGCGGTGGGCGCGCATCACCGTCGCGTCGCGGTCGGCCAGACGCAGGCCCGTCGCGGCGGGACCCGCCGGCTAAACGATCTCCGCGGGGGGCGCCAGAGGCGCGCTCCGGACGGTCCGATCGAGGGCGAGATGAGCGCGGGGAATCCGACGAAGGTCGGCGATCATCGCCCTTGCCTGGTCGCTCCGCATCGTCACTCGAGGAATCGTCGCGCTGCTCGCGGTCGCTCATGCTGAAATCCGTCCGTCAACGATGTCGTGCCCTTTATCTCCTACTCTCCCACATACCGTGTTATGGTCTCCGACATGACTCGTCGGTTCCTCCTGCTCCTGCTCGTTGCAGTAACGACAGCATTGAGCGCCTGTGCACCGGACCCACTAAATGCCCAAGCCCTCAAAGAAATTCAGGAAATGAGCGCGCGCGATGCACAGGTCTCAAACATCGTGGGCGTACCCTCCTGCGGAGACCCGCGCAGCCATCTGCTCACGGACAAGGGCTACCCCACTGTTTTTCGCACGATTTGCCGGGTGTCGTATAAGGACGGATCAATCGATCGTCACAAAGACATGTGGTGCATCGGAGATTTCGAGAAATCGCCCATGCTGGACCACTGCTATGTCTGGGTGCCATACGAGTAGAACGTGCGCGACAATCGGTCCTTGACATGAGCGACGTATTTCTCAGATACTAAATATGAATTTCGTGAATGTAATAACTTAGCAAATGCATTCACGGCCGGAGCGCGATGGCGAGGTCATACTCACCAACCGGCGGCACGACACGACGTGCATTCACTCATGAAAAGAGGACCGACATGACCGACCCACAGGTTTACCTTCTCGATCACGGAAGTTTGGTCATCGATCGTTCGCAGGTGTTGTGGCACTTCGACATCGGAACACCCGTTCGCTTCCCGGTCTACAGTGTGCTGATTAAACACGAGGATGCCGTCATTCTCTATGACACGGGTTTCGATCTGGAGCACGTTCAGAAGGTGCTCCCCTTTGAATTGCCCGAGCAAACAGAAGACCAGAACATGGTCGGTGCTCTCAAGCTCGCGGGCGTGTCGCCAAGCGACGTCGACATCGTTATCAATTCTCACTTCCACTTCGATCACGTCGGAGGAAATAAACACTTCGCGCACGCGACGACAATTGTCCACAAAGAGGAGATTCGACACCTTCGCGCTCCCGAGCCCTTTGAGCGCCTGGGCTACTCCGACACCTCCTTTGACAGCACGGCAAAATACAAGGTGATCTCCGGAGACGATTACGAGCTGCTGCCCGGCATTCGCCTCTTTGAAACGCCTGGGCACACGGCCGGTCACTACTCGATGCTGGTTGAGATGAAGAAGTCGAAGTCTTTGCTGTTTGCCGGGGATGCCGCCTACACCAATGAGAGTTTGGAAAAAGAGGTCATTGCCGGCTTCCACCTAGACCCGGTGGCGTCGGTTGAATCGATTCGCCGACTCAAGTACCTCGCCAAGGTGCACGACGCCGAGCTCTTTCCGTCGCACGACATGGTGCCATTTGTCGACTGGAAGAAAGCACCCGCTTCCTACGGTGGCTAATCCCCGATCACAGCGCACACATTGAACGCCATACCCACACTAAGGAGCTCGTCCACATGGCCAAGTCAGACAAGCAAGTTGCAATTATCACCGGTTCCGCTCAAGGAATTGGCAAAGCAATCGCTACCCGAATTGCCGCGAACGGTGTAACGGTCGTCATCGCAGACCTCAACGAGAAAAAGGCTCAGGCGACGGCCGCCGAGCTGGGCGGCCTCGCGGTGAAGGTCGACATCAGCCAGGAAGCGGACGTGGCTGCCCTCGTTGCTACCGTGATGGAGAAGTACGGCCGCATTGATATCCTCGTCAACGATGCGGCCATTGTGCCGTTCGTGCCGTGGTCCGACCTCACTTTTACTGAGTGGCGTCGTGTCATGGCCGTCAACGTGGATGGCCTCTTCCTGATGTGTCGCGCAGTCGGAGACGTCATGAAGGATGCCGGCTACGGACGAATTGTTAACATCGCCTCGAATGTGTTTGTCGCCGGGACCCCTAACCTCGCTCACTACGTCGCCTCGAAGGGTGCCGTGATTGGTTTCACCCGTGCACTTGCATCGGAAGTGGGACAGTTCGGAATCACGGTTAACGCGGTGGCTCCCGGGCTCACCGAAAGCGACGGAGTCAAAGAGAGCCCTCACAACGAAGGCTTTGGCTACGTGGTTCCCATGCAGGCCATCGACCGAAAAGGCCAACCGGAAGACATCGCCCCAGCCGTCGCATTCCTCACCACTGAGGAGGCTCGATGGGTTACCGGTTCGTTGCTCGTGGTCGACGGAGGACACACGCGCCACTAGCCCTCTGTTGTCAGCGGCGCCCGTTTCAGGATCAGGGTGGAGCGGGCGCTTGTTTTTGCGCAAAAAATGTTCCATTTTCTCAACCAATAAAACTTTACTATTGCATTATGCAAACAACGCACTTATGATTACAGAACAATCGCACCTTCCACGCCGGTTTTTGCCAGTTTTTGCTCCACGTAACTAGAGAGTTGACGCATCATCATGGGTTCAGGTCGACACGCCGAGATTGCTGGAGCTGGCTTTGCTGGCCTCACCGCAGCCATCGGGCTCGCGCAACAGGGATGGTCTGTGACAATCCACGAGAAATCTGCCGAACTGAGGGCACTCGGGGCCGGCATCGTCTTATGGAATAACAGCCTCCAGGTACTCAGGGCGTTCGGGATCCTCGAGGAGCTGGAAGCGGTGTCCATGGTGCCGCCGTGGTACGAGACGCGCATGAATCATGCGCGTCT
>JBIIKT010000044.1:0-6701 GCA_044233055.1 Microbacteriaceae bacterium | reverse complement strand
GAGAAAAACGTGGTCGAGGTCGTGGGCGTCAGCTGCACCCAGCCACTCTTTCGCTTCGTCGGGAATCAGGTCGGGAGTGATCAGCCCCGCTCCCCCGGCGGCGGCTAAGTCGCGTGCAAACGCGTCGACCCCGTACTGCAGGATGGGATTGAAATAGGTCATCACCAGAACCGGAGCATCAACGCGCTCGCGGATGGCGGCAACCGCGTCGAAGGTGTGAGACAGGCGAAAGCCCGCTTCGAGCGCCGTATTGGTGGCTCGCTGAATTACCAGTCCATCCATCACCGGATCGCTGTAGGGCAGGCCCATCTCGAGAATGTCCACGCCATTCTCGACGAGTGCCACTGCGGCCTCTACGGACGCGTCAACCGTGGGAAAGCCCAACGGGAGATATCCAATGAGAAGACCGTGCTCTCGGCGCTCGTTGAAAACAGCATTGACCTGCGAGCTCACGAGGCACCGTCCAGGATTCCGAAGTACTCACCGGCGGTCTGCATGTCTTTGTCGCCCCGACCACTGAGATTGATGAGCAGGGTGGCGTTGGGTCCCCGCTCGCGCCCGACTTCGAGCGCACCGGCGAGTCCGTGTGCCGTCTCGATTGCGGGAATGATTCCCTCGGTCTGGCTCAGGAGTCGAAGTGCCGACATGGCATCGGCGTCGGTGATGGGGCGGTAGCTGGCTCGGCCCAAATCTTTGAGCCACGAGTGCTCGGGGCCAACGCCGGGGTAGTCGAGACCCGCAGAGATGGAATGAGACTCCATCGTTTGTCCGTCGTCATCCTGCAACATGTAGCTGCGCGCTCCGTGGAGCACCCCGGGGCGACCACGCGTGAGGGTTGCCGCGTGCTCCAACGTCTCGATGCCTCGCCCCGCAGCCTCACAGCCGATCAAGTCCACCTCAGGGTCGTCTAAGAAGGCGTGGAAAATGCCGATGGCATTGGAGCCCCCGCCCACGCAGGCGATCACGGCATCCGGAAGTCCACCGGTGAGCGCGAGGACCTGCTCCCGAGCCTCTTCGCCAATGATCTTGTGAAAATCGCGAACCATTTGAGGGAACGGGTGTGGACCAGCAACGGTTCCGAGAAGGTAGTGCGTGTTGTCGACGTTGGCGACCCAATCGCGAAGGGCCTCATTGATGGCGTCCTTGAGGGTACGTGAGCCCGTGGTCACCGGAACAACCGTTGCCCCGAGAAGTCTCATGCGTGCCACGTTAAGTGCCTGTCGCTGAGTATCTACTTCACCCATGTAGACGATGCACTCCATGCCAAAGAGCGCTGCCGCTGTAGCCGTGGCCACACCGTGTTGTCCAGCTCCCGTTTCGGCGATGAGGCGCGTCTTGCCTATCCGTCGGGCCAAGAGTGCTTGACCGAGTACGTTGTTGATCTTGTGGCTTCCCGTGTGGTTGAGATCCTCGCGCTTAAGAATGATGCGCGCTCCCCCGGCGTGCTGAGCAAACCGGGGCACCTCGGTGATGATGGACGGGCGGCCCGTGTAGGTGGCATGCAGGTGGGCGAGCTCTTCTGCGAACGTGGGGTCAATTTTGGCGACTTCGTAGGCCTCGGCAAGTTCGTCGAGGGCGGCAATCAGAGATTCGGGGACGTACCGACCTCCGAAATCGCCAAAGTAGGGGCCCTGCTGTGCGCGGAGTTTTGTCATGATGCGAGGAATCCTGCCATGGTCACGAGGGGGTCTGAGGTAACGAGCGCTTCGCCAACAAGAACCACGTCGGCGCCCGCAGCGCGATAGTGCGCCACGTCTGCGGCCGTGCGCACTGCTGATTCGGCAACACTAATTGTTGAACGGGGAATCTGATCGGCCAGACGTCCGAATAGGTCTCTATCAAGCTCGAACGTGTCGAGGTCGCGTGCATTCACGCCGATGAGCGCCGCACCAATGTCCACAGCGCGAGCGACCTCATTCGCCGAGTGTGTCTCCACCAGTGCCGTCATGCCCAGCGATAGGGTCAGCTCGTAGAGTCGCTCGAGTTCTTCCTGCTCGAGAGCAGCAACAATCAGAAGAACGATGTCAGCGCGGTGCGCGCGCGCCTCGTAAACCTGGTACTCGGTCGCGATGAAATCTTTTCGAAGCACCGGAATGTCGACGACACTGCGCACGGCATCCAAGTCGTCGAGCGACCCCTTGAAACGACGCTCCTCGGTGAGCACGGATATCGCCGACGCTCCTCCCGCGGCATAGCTCATTGCCAGAGCGGCGGGATCCGAAATCTGAGCCATTTCGCCTCGAGACGGGCTCGCGCGCTTAACTTCAGCGATGATCTTGACGTGGTTGGCCGGTGCTAGAGCCTCAAGTGCGTCGAGCGCGGGTGGGGCACTGTGAGCGAGCTCCATCACCGCCGCGAGGGACAAAACCTTCTCGCGGTCGCGCGCATCCTCCACCGATCCGGCGGTCAGCTCACTGAGTAGCAAGCTAGGAGTGCGCCTTGGGAACGTACTTGGGACCGTTCACGCCGTAGCCGGCCTTCGACAGAATCAAGCCCACAATCGGGCCGATGATCAACAGAGCGACGCACGCGTAGACGCCGAGGGGCATCTCGAGAACAAAAAACACGGTTCCCGCGGCGAAGGCCACGAGCATAATGATGACGGTTGTCCACGCAGCGGGCGAGTGACCCTCACCCGGGTCGTTGGGGTTGGCGCTCATAGTTACTCCATCAGATTGTCGGGGGAACACTTCCAGTTTAGTGGCCCGGCGTTCTGGTCGGGTCGCCCCCACCTGAGAAGTTGTCCCACGTCTCGTGCGGATCACTCTCGGTGACCCCGTCACGCGTTCCTTGCCGAATGGACGATGGCTCGGGTCGCTCATATCGACGGCTGTTGTTGCTCCAGGAGCGACCCAAAACAATGACGGCTACTCCCACACATGCTGCGCCGACAAGCAATACCAGGGCAATGAATGCCCACGGCGTGAGCGCAAGCGTGTCAATGAGATCGCGCTGCCGGAACGTATCGGAGACACCCGTCACGGTTGCAATGCTCACTCGAGCGGCCGGAACGGGATCACTGATCACCAACAGGGATACGATGAGAGCTCCCAACGCGGCGGCCATGGCGATGGCAGCGCTTGCAATTCGCACCACGAAACGAGAAACGAGCGCAACAATCAGCGCCGCCGCGTAGGCCAGAGTCAAGCCAACGAACGAGGGCGCGAGCGTAGCTCCCGTCACGACGAGCTCATTGGCGCTTGATTCGTCCGACGACAAGCCCAGGACGAGCCAGGGTTGCGTGCCGGCGATGAGAAGAAGTGCGCTGCTGATGACGGTCGCAACGACCACTGCGCTTCGAGTAATGCGCATCAGAGGCCCACTGAGGAACGTGTCACTTTACGGACGCTTGCTCGACGAGAGCGTTGGCTATCGCGACTGCCCGAAGGGGTGCGGCGGCCTTGTTGACGCTCTCTTGGAACTCGGCTTCGGGGTCGCTGTCGGCCACAAAACCTCCACCGGCCTGCACGTATGCTCTTTTAGCAACGATGGTGGCGGTACGAATGGCAATGGCAAGGTCCGCGTTACCCGCAAAGTCGAAGTAGCCAACCACGCCACCGTAAACGCCGCGCCCGGCGGGCTCGAGCTCGTCGATGATTTCTAACGCCCGAGGCTTGGGTGCACCCGAGAGGGTTCCCGCGGGGAACGTCGCGCGGAACACGTCGACGGCATCCAGTCCGGCCCGGAGATTCCCCTCCACGGAAGACACGATGTGCATGATGTGGCTAAACCTCTCCACGCGCATGAATTCGGTGACCTCCACGCTTCCGGCGTCGCAAACGCGCAGGAGATCGTTGCGCGCCAAATCAACGAGCATGAGGTGCTCTGCTCGCTCCTTTTCGTCGGCAAGCAACTCTGTTTCCAACGCGAGGTCAACCTCGGGAGTTGCGCCGCGCGGGCGCGAACCGGCGATGGGATGGGTAAAGACACGGTTATCGTTCACCTTGACGAGTGCTTCCGGCGAGGACCCCACAACGGCGTATGGTGAGCCGTCGGCCGCTTCACAGCTCAGCAAATACATGTACGGACTCGGGTTGAGTGACCGAAGTACACGGTAGACATCGAGAGGCGTTGCACGACATTCCAGCTCGAAGCGCTGCGAAATGACGACCTGGAAGATATCTCCGGCAACGATGAAATCCTTGGATGTCAACACGGAAGCGAGAAAATCGTCACGCGTTGTTCGATGCTCGGGCTCGGCGCTGATCGAGAGGTCAATGAGCTGCACCGTCGTTGAGTGTGGCGCGCGCAAGCGCTTTTCAAGTTGGTCAATCCGGGCGAGGGCATCAT
The DNA here is from genome assembly GCA_044233055.1 of Microbacteriaceae bacterium. GTDB lineage: Bacteria > Actinomycetota > Actinomycetes > Actinomycetales > Microbacteriaceae > UBA963. The sequence goes on along the minus strand of JBIIKT010000044.1, from coordinate 2,411 downwards.
CAAAATTGGGAGTTGAGTCAAGCGCGAGAACGTTCGTCACGAGCGTGAGTGTGCCCGTGCGGTGATCGATAACGATGAGGTCGCGAACAAAGTTGAGCGCTTGTCCGGGTACGGGGACCTCCGCGGGAGGAATGTGAGGAAGGCGCTCGAGTTGACGGACGGCATCCCAGCCAATGAATCCCACCAGGCCGCCGGTCAGTGGCGCAATGTGCGTGCTGCGTGAACCGGCCCAGCGTTGGGTGAGAGTTGAGACCGCGTCGAGACCGAGCGTGGGCACCGGGCCACCAAATGCTACGTCGGAATCGAGCGAGTAGTTGATCCAGTGTGACTCGCCGGCGATGTCGGTGAGCGTGCCGAAACTCTCCACCCCCAAGAACGAAAAGCGTGACCAAATGCCGCCCTGCTCAGCCGATTCGAGCAGGAACGAGCCCGGGCGAGAGTCGGTGAGACGACGATACAGAGAAACCGGTGAATCCCCGTCGGCAAAGACTTCGCGACTGACCGCGACCACCCGCTGCCCACCGCTGACGAGAGCATCAAATTCTGCACGCGACGTTTGACTCATGGTGTGACTATTCTCACACGGTCGTCGAAGCGCTGTCGTCGGGCCTCAGGTCGGTCACCGCATCCAGTGTGTGAGCCTCGAAGCAGGACGCTGTACCCGTGTGACACGCGGGGCCAATCTGGTGAACGGTGAGGAGGAGTGCGTCCCCATCACAGTCGAGTTCTACACGGCGCACAAACTGAGCGTGCCCACTGGTGTCTCCCTTACGCCAGAGCTCGTCCCGTGAGCGCGAGTAGTAGACAGCGCGACCCGTTGTGAGCGTGGCCTCGAGTGCCTCCCGATTCATGAACGCAAGCATCAGAACCCGACCGGTCGCGTCGTCCTGGGCGACGACCGGAATCAATCCCTGCTCGTTGAACACCACTCCTTCGGGAATAGTCATGCTGCCCGCACCTCGTATCCATGATTCTCCAAATCGTTTTTGACGGCTGAGATGGATACGTCGCCCGAGTGGAAAATAGAGGCCGCTAGAACGGCATCCGCTCCCGCTGCAACCGCCGGTGCAAAATCCTCGGCGCGGCCGGCGCCACCCGACGCGATGATCGGGACGTGTGAGTTGACGGTAATCAATGAAATCAACTCGAGATCGAAGCCCCTCTTCGTGCCGTCGGCGTCGATCGAGTTGACGAGTAATTCACCGACGCCGCGTTCCTGCGCTTCACGGGTCCAGTCAACGGCGTCGATATCTGTTTCTGTCCGCCCACCGTGCGTTGTCACAATAAAACCACTGGCAGCATTCTCCGAGCGCTTGATATCGAGACTCAAGACCAGCACCTGTGCGCCAAACCGTGAAGAGATGTCGTCGAGAAGGTCGGGACGTGCCAGGGCTGCGCTGTTGACGCTGACCTTGTCGGCTCCGCTGGCGAGGAGTCGAGCCACATCGTCGGCACAGCGCACTCCCCCGCCTACGGTCAATGGAATGAAGACCTCGTCGGCTGCTCGAGCCACGACGTCGTACATCGTCTCTCTGCCGTCTACCGTTGCGGACACGTCGAGGAACGTCACCTCGTCGGCGCCCTGAGCGTAGTAGCTGCGCGCAAGCTCCACGGGATCGCCGGCATCGCGCAAATCGCGAAAATTCACGCCCTTTACAACGCGCCCTGCTGACACGTCCAGGCACGGGATGATGCGAACCGAGAGCGCCACGCTAAAGCCTGGCCGCGTGTATGGCGCTGACCAAAATAGCACGAGCGCCGAGTTCGTAGAGTGAGTCCATCACGTGATTCTGATCGTCCCGCGGAACCATAACCCGAACGGCAACCCACTCGGGATCCCGAAGCGGCGACACCGTTGGCGACTCGATGCCGGGGGCAAGTGCACATGCCCTTTCCAGAAGCGACACCGGGCAGTCATAGTCCATGAGCACGTAGGCACGCGCCACCAGGACACCTTCGAGTCGCTTCACGAGTGTTGTGGCCGCTGCGTCCGTGCTTCCCCCTGAGATCAGGACTCCTGAGCTCTCGAGAATCACCGGTCCAAAGATTTCGAGCCCTGCTTTGCGAAGAGTGGTACCCGTGGAGACCACGTCGGCAACAGCGTCGGCAACACCGAGTCGAACGGCTGACTCAACTGCACCGTCGAGAGGAACGAGAGTTGCCGAAACTCCGGCAGCGTCGAGGAACGCACCAACAAGACCGGGATAGCTCGTTGCGACGCGACGTCCGCCAAGTTCGGAGACCTTCGTGATGGTGCCCCCAGGGGCTGCGAATCGAAACGTTGACTGACCAAAGTCCAGATCGGCAATTTCGCGCGCGCTCGACCCGGAATCGAGCAGGAGGTCGCGACCGGTAATGCCTACGTCCAAGGCGCCCGAACCCACGTAGGTGGCGATGTCACGAGGACGAAG
>JBIIKT010000043.1:0-6739 GCA_044233055.1 Microbacteriaceae bacterium | reverse complement strand
GTGGGCCGCGAGGTGGAGTGCGCCGTGTTGCAGGGTCGCCCCGGCGAGGCAACGCGCGCCTCGGTGGGCGGCGAGATTGTGATCACCGGCCGCGAGTTCTACGACTTCGAGGCCAAATACTTGGGCGCTGCCGGCATCGACCTCGTGTGCCCGGCCGACCTCACGCCGGCCGAGTTGGCCGATCTGCAGGAGCAATCGGTGCGCGCCTTTGAGGCGCTGGGGGCCGCGGGCCTGGCGCGCGTGGACTTCTTTCTCACCGACACCGGCCTCGTGCTCAACGAGATCAACACCATGCCGGGCTTCACGCCCATCAGCATGTTCCCGCGCTGCTGGCAGGAGACGGGCCTCGCATACTCGGACCTCATCACCGAACTCATCGAGGTCGCCCTCGCCCACCGCGGCTAATCCCTGGTTGAGTAGCCCACGAAGTGACGTGGGTTGAGTAGCCCACGAAGTGACGTGGGTTGAGTAGCCCACGAAGTGCCGTGGGTTGAGTAGCCCACGAAGTGGGCGTATCGAAACCAAGTATCGAAACCAAGTATCGAAACCCGTGGCTAGAACTCGAAAGTATCAGCCAGATTGGTGCAGGCGCGTTCCTGCGGAATCGACGACACCGGTAGGGCCAGATCGGCGAGCACGGTGCTGCCGCTGACCACATTGGAGTCGAGCGCGACCTGAACGGCCGGCGTGCGGCCAAACGTCGTGAAGATGTAGGTGGGCTTGAGGGAGTCGTCAATAATCCAGTCCACGCCGTTGACCTCCAGGCACGGCAGTGTGGTGGGGGCCGGTGGTTCGAGGCCGCAGGTGAGAAGGATGGACGCGGGCTCACCCCAGGCGCCAGTGGCCTGAGCGTTCGTTTCGCGTTTGGGCAGACCGGCAACATCGCCCAGGCGAACGATGACCTCGGCGCACAGGGGATTGTTGGCATCTTCTGCCGGTTCCATGGGCACGATTCCCGCACAACCGGCGAGCAGCAGGCCCAATGTCAGCACGCTCGCAACGCCGGTGCGTCGCATCACGCGCGTTGTTCGGGTGCCAACTCTCATCATGCTCAGGCTACCGTGGTGGGGTGAGTGTTGCAGACCTGCCCGGCCCCCTCCTGCGCGATCTGAGTGAGGGCGAAATTCTGGCGCGCATTTTTCCGCGCCTGCCCCAGGCCGAGCTGGCCACGCTGGGTCCGGGTGACGACGCCGCCGTGGTGTCCGCGCCCGACGGCCGATTCGTGGTGACCACCGACACCATGGTGGAGGGCAAAGACTTCTTGCGCGAGTGGTCGTTGCCCGATGAGATTGGGGTGAAGGCGGCCATGAGCAACCTGGCCGATGTGGTGGCCATGGGTGCGAGGCCCACGGCGCTCACGGTGGCTCTCGCCGCACCGAGCGACACCCCCGTGGCATTTCTCGAGATGCTGGCCGACGGTCTGCGCGACGCGTGCACCCAGGTGGCGCCCGGTTGCGGTGTGGTGGGCGGCGACATTGCCGCGTCAGACACGCTCGTGATAGCCGTGACCGCGTTCGGCGACCTGGCCGGACGCGAACCCCTGCTGCGTTCGGGCGCACAGGTGGGCGATGAGATTGCGGTCTCGGGTCTGCTGGGTGTGTCGGGTGCCGGGCTCACTCTTCTGCAGAGGCACGGAGCGCAGGCGCGCGACAGTTTTCCCGATGCGGTGTGCTGGCACCTCGCGCCCTACCCCGCGATTGGCCCCGACATGGTGGCCGAACTTGCTGAGGCGCACGCCGCCATGGACATCTCGGATTCGCTGTCACTCGACGCCTCACGCATGGCCGCTGCCAGCGGTGTCACCCTGGCACTCGACATCACCGTGATTTCAGCAATGGCGGATGCCGTGGCGCGCGTGAGCGGGCTCAGCATGATCGAAGCACAGCGCATGGTGCTGGAGGGTGGCGAGGATCACGCGATTCTGGCAACCTTCGCCGACGGGGGAGTGCCCGAAGGGTTCATCCCGCTGGGCCGCGTGATGGCCGCGGGTGCGCACGCGGTAACGCTCGCCGGTCAGGGCATTGCGCCGGCTGGCTGGAACCCCTTCGCTGGTTGAGTAGCGCCGCTGTTCTCGCTGGTTGAGTAGCGCCGAAGGCGCGTATCGAAACCCGTCTCGTTCGCTGGTTGAGTAGCGCCGAAGGCGCGTATCGAAACCGCAACCTTGGTTTCGATACGGCAACGTTGTTGCCTACTCAACCGTCGGGGGTTTCGATACGGCAACGTTGTTGCCTACTCAACCGTCGGGGGTTTCGATACGGCAACGTTGTTGCCTACTCAACCGTCGGGGGTTTCGATACGGCAACGTTGTTGCCTACTCAACCGCCGATGCGACTCAGTAGTCGACGATCTCGAGCCAGACGAGCAGAGTGTCGCCGTAGTCCTTGGTGCGAAAAATCTTCATGCGCTCGGGTGCGGTAAACAGCGGGTCGCGCACACTGCGCTCCACCACGATCACCCCGTCGCGCGTCATTTCGCGACACAGCGTTTCAAGCACCAGCTCGAGTTCCTCGTTGGTCACCGAGTAGGGGGGATCAATCAGCACGAGGTTCCAGACGCTGCGGCTCTGCGAGAGAAAAGACCCCACCGATTCTTGGCGAACCTCAAACGACCCCGATTCCTTTCCTCCCGCGTGTGACACCATGCGAGCGTTGCTCTTGATGATCTTGGCGGCTTTGGGATTGTTCTCGACAAGCCCCACGTGCTTTGCTCCGCGGCTGAGGGCCTCGAGCCCGAGCGCGCCCGTGCCGGCGTAGAGGTCGAGCACGCGGGAACCGCGAATCAGGTCGGCTGAGTCGAGCGCCGAGAACAGGGCTTCGCGCACTCGGTCGCTCGTGGGACGGGTGCCCTCTTTGGGAACTTTGAGTTCTCGGCTGCCGGCAAATCCGGCGATGATGCGCGTCACCCCAACAGCCTATGGCGCGCGCGCCTACGCTGAAAGGGTGAACCCCTCACCTCTCGATGCCAAACTCGACGCTCTCGTTGGTGGCAAGACCGCCACGGCGCTGGCCAAGGCGTTCGGCATGAAGACTGTGGGCGATTTGGTGGGGCACTTTCCACGGCGTTACGCCAAGCGCGGTGAGCTCACTGCCGTGGCGGATGTGCCCCTCGACGAAAACGTGTCGATTGTTGCCGAGGTGCTCGACGTGCGCTCGCGTCCCATGCGCGCCAAGCGCGGATCCATTCTTGAGGTGCGGCTCACCGATGGATCGGGCGGCACCATCACGCTCACATTCTTCAACCAGGCGTGGCGCGAGCGCGACCTCGCTCCCGGTTCCCGCGGCATCTTTGCCGGCAAGGTGAGCAGGTATCGGGGCACACTGCAACTGGCGCATCCCGACTACGAACTCTTCGATAACTCCGGCACAGACATGGAGACGGGCGCGCCCGTTGCCATGGACCCCGAGGCGTGGGCCAAGCAGCCGCTGCCTCTCTACGCAGCCACATCCACGTTCTCGAGTTGGCAGATGGCAAAAACGATTGCTCTCGTGCTGCCCACGTTGGGCGATCTGGCCGATCCGCTCGAGGGCGTGCTGAGCGACGCCGAACGAACCGAACGCGGACTCCTGCCGTTCGTCGAGGCCCTGCGCCTCGTGCACCAGCCGGCAGAGGATGTTGACTGGCAGCGTGCCCGAGACACCCTTCGGTTTATCGAGGCCCTTGTTCTGCAGGCGGCCCTGCTGGAGCGGCGAGCCGAAGCTCGCTCGCACCGCGCCACCCCGCGACCGGCAAAAGGCGACGGCATGTTGGCCCGTTTTGATGCGGCTCTTCCTTTCTCGTTGACCGGCGACCAGCAACTCGTGGGCGGTGAGATCGCCCACGACCTGGCGGCGGATGCTCCCATGAGTCGCCTGGTGCAGGGCGAGGTGGGTTCGGGCAAGACGCTCGTGGCGTTGCGCGCCATGCTGCAGGTTGCCGACACGGGTGGGCAGGCTGTGCTGCTGGCGCCCACCGAGGTTCTTGCGGCGCAGCACCTGCGCTCGGTGGAGAAGGTGCTCGGCGCCGAACTGTGCACGCTGTTAGCGCCCACGCTCATCACCGGGCAATTGCCGGTGGCGCAAAAACGGGCGGCGCTCTTGCGCGCAGCGGCTGGGCAAGCGCAGATAGTGATTGGAACCCACGCCCTCTTGCAAGACAACGTGCAGTTCTTCGACCTCGGGCTCGTGGTGATTGACGAACAGCATCGCTTCGGCGTGGAGCAACGACATCTCCTGCACGCCAAGGCCGAAAACGTTCCGCACACGCTCGTGCTCACGGCCACTCCCATTCCGCGCACCGTGGCCATGACGGCGTTCGGCGACCTCGACGTCTCGGTGATTCGTGAGCTGCCCGCCGGGCGTGCGGGCATCACTTCGCACTGTGTTGCGTTGGCCGAGCATCCCGCATGGATATCGCGCGTGTGGGAGCGCGTGGCCGAGGAGTTGGCGATGGGGCGGCAGGCGTTCGTGGTGTGCCCGGCCATTGATGCGGCAACCCTCGAAGAAGATGATGGCGTTGGTTTCGATACGTCAACTTCGTTGACTACTCAACCAGCGGGAGCGTCAACTTCGTTGACTACTCAACCAGCGGACGAGGATGCCCCCAAGCGACTCTCGGCGGTCACCGAGGTGCTCGAGCAGTTGCGCGCCCTGCCCGTTCTGGCCGGCCGCCGCATCGAGGCGTTGCACGGCCGTCTCTCGAGTGACGAGAAAGACAGCATCATGCGCGCCTTTGCCGATGGCCAGATTGACGTGGTGGTGGCCACCACCGTTATCGAGGTGGGAGTTGACGTGCCCAATGCGTCCACCATGGTGGTTCTCGATGCCGACAGGTTTGGCGTTTCACAGTTGCACCAGTTGCGCGGGCGCGTGGGCCGCGGTGGGGTGCCGGGTCTTGCCCTTTTTGTCACCGACGCCGAGCCCGACACGGTGGCGCGCGAGCGGGTGGAAGCTGTCGCCGCAACGACCGACGGCTTCGAACTCGCCCGCATCGACCTCGAACTTCGCGCCGAGGGCGACGTTCTGGGTGCCCGGCAGTCGGGTGGGCGTTCCGGGCTTCGCTTGCTGCGCGTGACACGCGACGGCGACCTCATCGCCGAGGCCCGCGAGGTGGCATCCGGCATCTTGGCCAACGACCCCACTTTTGCCGCGCATCCCGCTCTGCGGGAGGCCATCATTCGAAGACTCGACGAATCCGAGCGCGCGTTCCTCGACAAGAATTAGGCTGGGGGCATGCGCACAGTTGCTGTTCTGCCCGGGTCGTTTGATCCGGTCACCCTCGGTCACCTCGACGTGATCGCTCGCGCCGTCAAAATCTTTGATGAGGTGCACGTAGTGGTGGTGCACAACCCGGGCAAGAGTGCGTTGCTGCCCATCGCGCAGCGCGTCACGCTGATCGAACAGGCACTCGCGGAGGCTGGCATCGACGGCGTTGTGGTTGCGCAATGGTCGGTGGGTTTGCTCGTCGACTACTGCACTGAGGTGGGAGCCACCGTGCTTGTGAAGGGCCTGCGCAGCAACCAAGACGTTGCCTACGAAACCCCGATGGCGCTGGTGAATCGCAACCTCGCCGGTGTCGAAACTGTCTTCATGTTGCCCGAGCCGGGGCACGCCTACGTGTCCAGCTCGCTGGTTCGTCAGGTGGCAGCCCTCGGCGGAGACGTGCGCCCGTACGTGCCGCACGTGGTGGCCGAGTACCTCGCAACCCACGGGAGTTAGCATGGCCAGATTTGTTCCCACGCCCTTTACCGTGGGCGTTCACGACCTCATGCACCGCCCCGGCGAGCAGCGCGAGAAGCTTTTCGACATCGTTCTGCCCGAACAGATGGGCGAGGGCTTGGTTGCGGTTCCCCAGGGTGCGCGCATGCACCTCGACGTCCGGCTCGAATCGGTACACGAGGGAATTCTGGCTACCGTTGACGTCGATACTGAGGCGTCGGGCGAGTGTGGCCGGTGCCTCGAGCCGCTCACCGAGTTTGTTCAAGTCGATATTCAAGAGCTTTTCGCGTATTCTCTAGACGAAGCCTTTGACTATTGCGTGACAGACGACCATGTTGATCTGGAACAGATGGTGAGAGACGCGGTAGTGCTTGCACTTCCGTTCCAGCCGGTTTGTCGGCCGGAGTGTGCTGGTCTCGATCCCGAGACGGGTGAGCGTCGCAGCGAAGGGCAGGCACAGTCGCCGGGCGAGTCACTTGACCCGCGCTGGGCTGCGCTCCAGAAGCTGGCTTCCGAACAAGACTCATAGCGAGTCGCATTTTTTCTTACATCACGTTCAACTAAGGCAAGAGGTAGATTATGGCTGTTCCCAAGCGGAAAAAGTCTCGCTCGAACACGCACTCACGTCGCTCGCAGTGGAAGGCCGAAAACACCACTTTGGTCAAGACCATCGAGAACGGCAAGGTTGTCTACAGCCTCCCTCACCGCGCCAAGGTCGTTGAAGACTCTGCCGGCACGCCCCTCTTTATGGAGTACAAGGGCCGCAAGGTCGCCGACGTCTAACCAAGATGTCTCACCACTCGTGACCGCGCGTTCGGGGGTAGAAGCACTGCTCGGCGTCGATATCGATGCCCAGCTGTGCATCTTGGCGTTGACGCACCGCTCGTACGCCTACGAAAACGGCGGAACGCCGCACAACGAGCGTCTGGAGTTCTTGGGCGATTCCGTGCTCGGCCAAGCCGTGACGGTTTTGCTCTACACCACGTTCCCGCAGCTTCCCGAGGGCGAGTTGGCCAAGCGCCGGGCTGCCCTGGTCTCCACTCAGG
>JBIIKT010000065.1:0-5854 GCA_044233055.1 Microbacteriaceae bacterium | reverse complement strand
GGTCGTAGCGCTGTCACAGCTCAACCGCGGCCCGGAACAGCGTTCCGATAAGAAGCCAGCCCTCAGTGATCTCCGCGAATCGGGATCGCTGGAGCAAGACGCGGACGTCGTGATCCTCCTGCACCGTGAAGCTCTGGGTGAACGCGACCATCCGCGGGCCGGCATGGCTGATTTCATCGTGGCCAAGCACCGCAACGGTCGTACCGACACCATCGAAGTCACGTTCCAAGGTCACCTGTCGCGCTTCGCCGATGTGGCCAGTCCCACCAAGTAGTCGCGTTCTTCCGGCCCCGGGGCCGATGTCGCTCGTGCGGGTACCCACACGTAGACTGAGCACAACCTCAGTGGCTTACTTATGACTAACGACACTCATCACGTTCCCCTGCTTGGCCCGGCCCTCATTCTGCAGGCGGTAGTCGCGCTCGTGGGCGCGGTGGTCATTACGTTCACCTCGGATCACTCACCGCTCGTGGGACTCGTTGTTTTTGCGGGCGTTTCGTTTTTGTTGGCCGCCGGCCAACTGATGACCGCCGTGAGCGTGGCGGCATGGCCGCGTGCGCGCGTGGCCCTGGGCATTCAGGTCGTGTCGAGCATTGTCGCGGCCGGTATCGCGGCGGCGTTCTTGGGCGGTGACCGCACTACGTTGACACTGTGTGTGAGCATCTGGGCCGGTGTGGTTGCCCTCACCTCTGGTCTGGCCGCGTGGTCCATTACTGACCGCGCCGTCTCTCGTGACTTTTTCATTCTCGCGGGCCTCGCCGGGCTGCTTGCTCTTGTCGAAGCTGCGCTGCCCCTTTCTGATGTTTATGCCGTCGGTTTCCTGGGCGCCTATTTCGCCGTTTTCGGAGTGTTTTCGATCATCGCGGGTGTGGGCATGAGCTCGTTCTCGCGCCGACCCAACCGCACGGAGGAGAAGAAATGACTGCATCACGCCGAGACCGCATGCGCCCCTTTGAAGTGATTGGCCTGGCTGTCATCGTGGCCGTCTTTACGGGAATCGTCGTGATCTCGACGACGCGAAACCTCACCTTAGCGGCTATCTGGTTGGGCGTGGCATTCATTGTCATGCTGGTGGGCTCGGCAACCGTTGTGCTGATGATTCAGCCCAAAAAACAAGAGCTTGCGGATATCGAAGAGCTCGCCGCCGCGGCACCTGCCAAGTCCGCGGCTGCCCCCGCGAAAAAAAAGCCAACGACGGCCACCACAGGTTCCGCAGGCACGGCCGCTCCGGAGAAAAAGAAGTAGTTAGCCTGCGGGGCCTGCGGCGGTAAAGCGCACCAGTGCCGCAGAATCTCCCACGTACGTTGCGGGAGTAAGGGCGGCGAGACGTTCTTTGGCTTCGGCGGAGATGTCGAGACGGGAGACAAACTCAGCGAGATCTGCTGCCGTAACCCTCTTGCCGCGGGTGAGCTCCTTGAGGAGCGCGTAGGGATCTGTGATGCTCGAGCGCCCAGCCACCACTTCGGCCCGAATCACCGTCTGAATGGCCTCGCCGAGCACCTCCCAGTTGGCGTCGAGGTCGGCAGCTAGCGCGTCTTCGGCAACGTCGAGCTCGGTGAGCCCGCGACTCATGTTCTCCAGTGCAAGAAGTGAGTGACCAAGGGCTACTCCGATGTTTCGCTGCGTCGTGGAATCGGTGAGGTCGCGCTGCATGCGGCTGGTGACCAGGGTGGCAGCCAGCGCGTCGAGCAGGGCACACGAGATTTCAAAGTTAGCTTCCGCGTTTTCGAAGCGGATCGGATTGATTTTGTGGGGCATGGTGGACGAACCGGTGGCCCCGGCCTGAGGTATCTGCCGGAAATAGCCCATCGAGATGTAAGTCCACACGTCGGTGGCGGCATTGTGCAGGATGCGGTTGGCGTGGGAAATCCGCGCGTAGAGCTCGGCTTGCCAGTCGTGCGACTCAATCTGGGTGGTGAGCGGATTCCACTCGAGGCCGAGCGACTCAACGAAGGCGCGACTGAGTGCTGGCCAATCGGCGCCAGGGTCGGCAACCCGGTGCGCGGCAAAATTTCCCGTTGCCCCGCTGAATTTTCCCAGGAACTCCGTGGCGGCAATCTGCCGGCGCACACGATCGAGGCGGTAGACGAAGACGGCCATTTCTTTGCCGAGGGTAGATGGCGTTGCCGGCTGGCCGTGCGTGCGCGAGAGCATCGGCGTTGCCGCGTGTTCGTTGGCCAGCGAACGGAATCTGGATGTGGCCCGCTCCAGGGCGGGCGCCCACACCAGCTGCACGGCATCCCGCACCGTCAGGGCGTAAGACAGATTGTTGATGTCTTCGCTCGTGCACGTGATGTGTGTCAGTTCGGCCAGGTGAGCAAGGTTCTCGGCGTCCAGCCACGATCGAACGAGATACTCAACGGCTTTCACATCGTGTCGGGTCACCGCTTCGAGCTCGGCGAGTTGGTCGATTTCAGCCTGCCCGAAGTCGGTGACCCGCTGGCGAAGCGCTGACTGTTGCTCGGCCGTCAGGGGTTCAGCTCCGAACAACGTGTGGGCGGCCAAGAAGATAATCCACTCAACCTCAACACGGCAGCGCGCACGGTTGAGGCCCGCCTCAGAGAGGTACTCTCCGAGTGGTCCCGCCGCCTCACGGTAGCGACCGTCGAGCGGGCTAAGAACCTGAGGAGGCAACGTCATGTCTCCATTCTCCCACGTCGGAGTTAATCCCCGGGTTGTGCACACCGGGTCGCGCTACGAAGGCAAAGGTCCGATTTTCTCGCCACTATTGCCCGGTGTTTCAGACATTTCCTGGCGGTGTGCCCCAACCACCGTGGGACGCCGTGGTGCGTGAGCTCGGCGAACAACTTCACGACTTGGCCCGTCGCGCTCACGAGCTCGCTGCAGAGAATCCGGGTTGGATTGCACCGTCGCAGGTGGTCGTGGCACGCCACCTTGCCGAAGCCGCGACTGTTCTGCAGTCGCACGCCGAGCGGGTCCTGCGGCAGTCTCAATGACAGTCAATACGACAAGCTCCACGGTAACCGGAGGCGCACCGATGCCCGGCGCACCGATGCCCGGCGCTGCGGTGCCCAGCGATCTGACGCCCACCAATCTGACGGTGAGCAATCTGACGGTCAGCACCGAGGCCGTAATGCAGTTTGCCCACCGTCTCGAACACATGGCACACGACATCGACGTGTGGGTGGTCAGGGCGCGCGTTATCGCGATGCACGTGGAGCCCGCTCACCGCCACAGCCTCGAGGTGGTCAGCGACGCCTGCGCACGCGTGGCCGATTACATCCGTGCGGATGCCGTGAGTGCCCAGACGGCGGCCGACTCCTACGACGCGAACGAGTCGTGGTGGGCGGGAATGCCGGGCCTCGCGGTCACGGTGCTGGCGGGCGCGGCGGCATTTCTGGCCCCCTCACGGATCACGGTGGCGGCCTTTCGCCGCAGCGTTACGGGCGTCTCGAGCCTGATCGCGGGTGCGGCGGGAATCGCCCGCGCTGCCAACCTCACTTCAGGGGCAATCCCGTCCGCTCTCTCTGTGCGGCCGGTTGCGCGGGCGGACTGCCTTCCGCCTGGTTCGTTCAACGCTGCCGTGGCGCGCATCCCCGCGGCGGAATCACACAGGCCGCAGGTGCGTATCGAAAAGACGCCCACGGCGGCGTTTGTTTACATTGGCGGCACTGTCACCGGCAGCATTGCGCGCGGCCCGGAACCGTGGGACATGACATCAAACATTGCCGCCATGACCGGGCAGGTCTCAGACAGTGAACGTGGAGTGCGGGCCGCTCTTTCCGCCGCCGGCGTGACCAACGCCGATCGCATCGTTGTGGTGGGCCACTCGCAAGGCGGTCTGGTGGCCCAGCGGTTGGCGGCGGACCCTCAGCTGCGGGTCAGCGACGTGGTGCTCGTGGGTTCCCCCCAGGCACCTGGCTCAGTTGCCCCGGGTGTGCATGTTGTGGCGCTCGAAAATAGGAACGACCCGATTCCGGCACTGGGCGGAATGGCCCCGGAGGGCCGAGCCGACGTGACCGTGTCGAGAACTCCGCTGATCCCGCCGGGAGAACCTCTTGCCGCTCATCACGTGTCGGCGTATCGCGATCTCGCGAACGAGGCTGATGCGTCACACAATCCCGCGCTGATAAACGTGCGCCGCGAGATCTTTGGCACCGAAAATACGTCTTGCCACGCGTCAGAGTGGCGCGTTGATCGGGTGCGCTGAAACTAGCGACGGTTGGGTCGGAGCAACAGCCCCAAGAGCCACGAGATGATTCCGAGAATAATCGCGCCCCAGAAGCCGGACCAGAATCCGTCCACTTGAAGTCCAAATCCCAAGAACGAACTCAACCACGAGACGAAAAGCAGCAGCAAAGCGTTGACCACGAGCGCCAACAACCCGAGTGTGAGGATGTAGAGCGGAAACGCGATGATTCTCACCACAGTTCCGATGGTGCCGTTGACCAGACCAAAGACGGCTGCCGTGACGACCAGCGTCGCGAGAAAAACCCACACGTTGCCGCCACCGGCGGTGAGCGGTTGACCGTTCGCAATGAGCGTGACACCGATCCCCACAGCGGTGGTGACCCACAGGGCGATGGCGTTAATGACTGTTGAGAGAAGGAACCGGCGCATGTGACCATCATGGCACCACATCGCCACGAAAACCGGCGAATCCGAGTAGGTTTAGTTGATGGCAAATACGACTCACGACCCCATGGTCCAGCTGCTCGCACCGGATGGCAGCCTGGTTCCGTCGGAGCGCGCAGAAGAGTTTCTGCCCTACTTTCAGCAGCTGACCGACGACAACATTAAGCGGTTTTTCCGCGACATGTCGGTGATTCGCCGGTTCGACACCGAGGCTACGAACCTTCAGCGCCAGGGTCAGCTTGCCCTGTGGATTCCGAGCCACGGCCAGGAGGGTGCTCAGGTGGGCTCCGCCCACGCCGTTCGTCCGCAGGACCACATTTTCCCCGCTTATCGGGAGCACGCCGTGGCCATGATTCGCGGCGTCGACGTCTTCGACATCATCCGGCTTGTCCGCGGCCTCACGCACGGTGGCTGGAACCCCAACGATCCGCGATTCCGCAACTTTCACCTCTACACGCTGGTCATCGGCTCGCAGTCGCTGCACGCAACCGGATACGCGATGGGCATCAAATTTGATGGCGCCTACGCCACCGGCAACTACGAAACCGACCAGGCCGTCATCGTCTACTTTGGCGACGGCGCCACCAGCCAGGGCGATGTTCACGAGGCCATGGTTTTTGCCGCTAGCCAGCAAACCCCGCAGGTGTTCTTTGTGCAAAACAACCACTGGGCTATTTCTGTTCCCGTCAGCGTTCAGGCGCGAGTTCCGCTCTACCGCAGAGCAGACGGCTACGGCATGCCCGGTGTTCAGATCGACGGCAACGATGTCTTTGCCAGTTACGCCGTGACGGCCAAACTGATGGACGATGCCCGGCAGGGGAAGGGCCCCGCGATGGTGGAGGCGCACACCTACCGCATCGGCGCCCATACCTCCAGCGACGACCCCACGAAGTATAGAGAAGACAGCGAAGTGGAATCGTGGGTGGCTCGTGATCCCATCGTTCGACTCGAGGCCTACCTGCGCGACAAGGGTGTCGAACAGGCCTTTTTTGATGAGGTTGCCCAAGAGGGCGCCGACTTCTCATCCGACATTCGCCGCCGGATTGTGGCCGTTGAGAACCCAGATCCCGCATCCATGTTTGCTCACGTGTATTCCGATCCGCACCCGCTCATGCAAGAACAGGCCGCCTGGTTGGCCGCTTACGAGGCGGCATTCCCGACGGACGAGCCCGCACCGCCGATCGCCGAGGTTACGCCTCCCACCACCGACCCAGAGCCGGCCACCTCGGCCGACGGGGGTGACGCCTAAATGGCCATT
>JBIIKT010000042.1:0-6908 GCA_044233055.1 Microbacteriaceae bacterium | reverse complement strand
CGCGCTTCTCATGGCCCAGTTCGGTGAGGGCACCACACCGGACGTGATCACGGCGTCGCGAGCGATCGAAATGACGCATCTCGCATCTTTGTATCACGATGACGTGATGGACGAAGCGCCCCTGCGCCGGGGAGTAGAGACCGCGCACATTCGTTGGTCAAACTCGGTGGCCATCCTCACGGGCGACCTTCTTTTCTCGCGCGCGTCCACCCTGATGTCTCGCCTCGGGGTTGAGGCCATGAGCCTGCAGTCGCAAACGTTCGAGCGTCTCTGCGTGGGACAGCTCCACGAGACCACGGGACCAGGGGAGGGCGTCGACCCCGTCGACCACTACTTCAGCGTGTTGGCCGACAAAACCGGCTCACTCATTTCGGCCGCGGCGCGTTCCGGCATTCGTTACTCGGGTGCGCCCGCGGAGTTTGAGGAACCCGCACGAATCTTTGGCGAGAAAATAGGCATTGCTTTCCAGCTAGCCGACGATGTGATTGATCTCTCCCCGTCATCCGATTCCACCGGAAAGAAGGCCGGAACCGACCTCAAGGCGGGTGTGCCCACCCTGCCCACGCTGCTGCTCGAACGCGTCGTCGACACCGACCCCGAGGCGGCATCACTACTCAAGCGTCTTCGTGACGATGCCCAGTCGACGGACGCTGCGGCAGAAGCCGACCTTCCCGAAGCCGTGCGCGCGCTCTACGACCACCCGGTGACGCAGACCACACGCGACGAGGCACTGCGCTTTGCCCGTGAGGCCATGGAAGCTTTGGAGCCGTTGCCCGACAACGCGGCCAAGCGCGCTCTCGGCATGTTCGCCGATCACGTTGTTTCCCGCACGGGGTAGCGGGCAAACCGGCCTCAACTGCCCGCCGAGGCTAGTACCGTAGAAGGCGTGCCAAAACTCCGCCTCGCAATTGTGGGCGCCGGTCCTGCCGGCATCTACGCAGCCGACATCATCCTCAAGTCTGAACGCAACGTCGATGTGTCGATCGACCTCTTCGAGCGTCTTCCCGCGGCTTACGGGCTGGTTCGGTATGGCGTTGCGCCCGACCACCCGCGCATCAAGGGCATCATTACCGCCTTGCGCGAGGTGCTCGACCGCGGCGACATTCGTCTTTTTGGCAACGTCAACTTTGGCACCGACATCACGCTCGATGATCTCAAGCGTCACTACAACGCCGTGATCTTCTCCACGGGCGCGATTCGCGATGCCGATTTGAACATTCCCGGCATTGAGATGCCCGGATCTTTCGGTGGCGCAGACTTTGTCAGCTGGTACGACGGTCATCCCGATGTCCCCCGCGACTGGCCACTCGATGCGTCGAGCGTGGCCGTGGTCGGCAACGGGAACGTGGCCCTCGATGTTGCGCGCATGTTGGCCAAGCACGCCGATGACCTGTTGCCCACCGAGATTCCCGCCAACGTTTACGCCGGGCTCAAGGCGTCACCGGTCACGGACGTTCACGTCTTCGGTCGCCGCGGTCCCGCACAGGCCAAGTTCTCTCCGCTTGAGCTTCGCGAGCTGGGGGAGCTCAACGACGTCGACATGGTCGTCTACGACGAGGACTTCGTGATCGACGAGGCGAGCCAGAACGCCATTGAGACAAACAAGCAGGTATTCGTTCTCATGAAGGTCATGAACGCGTGGCGTGAGCGCGAGTCTGGTTCGGCAAGCCGCCGGGTCCACCTCCATTTCTATGCCAACCCACTCGAGGTGGTGGCGAACGAGCGGGGGGCCGCGGGCAAGTTTCGGTATGAGCGCACCGAGCCCGATGCCGCGGGTGGCGTGCGAGGCACGGGGGAGATTCGCGAGCTGGAAATCGGAGCAATCTATCGAGCCGTTGGCTACCACGGTTCACCGTTGGACGGTATCCCGTTCGACGAGAAGCGCGGCGTGATTCCCAACCTCGAGGGCCAGGTGATGAACGACGACGGCAAGATCATGCCGGGCATCTACGCGACCGGATGGATCAAGCGCGGCCCCGTCGGTCTCATCGGCCATACCAAATCTGATGCCATGGAGACCGTCAAGCACCTGCTGCGCGATCAAGCCCACTGGTGGGCTCCTGCCGAACCTGACGAGCAGGCTGTGGTTGATCTGCTCAACTCCCGCGGAATCGAGTACACCGACATTGCAGGCTGGGCCAAGCTTGACGACTACGAAAAGGCGCTCGGTGTTCCCGAGGGGCGTGAGCGTATCAAGGCCGTGGACCGCGCCGAGATGATTCGTGTCTCGAAGGCCTAAGCCGAACCGCTAAGCGCGCACCAGCTCGCGGATGATTTCTTCGAAGGCCGCGTGATGGGCGGCAACGTCGGCGAGCGTCGTGGTGGGACACATCAGCGCCATGTTGTGGAACGGCGTGAGCATGATGCCCCGGTTCATGAGGGCCACGTGAATGTAGTCCTCAAGCTCCTCGTCCGCAGCCGCATGAGCCTCGGTGCCGTTGAGCGGATACGGACGGGCAAACCGATACTCGGCCCGGGCCCCCAGCTGGTTGATGGCCCAGGGCAGTCCGTAGCGATCGAAGATGTCGTTCATGCCGTCGGTGAACACCGTCGCGGTAGAAATCATCGTCTCGAACGCGGTGTCCGTGAGCACTTTTTCGAGCGTGGCGCGCATGGCCGCGACTTGAAGAGGATTACCGGCGAGTGTGCCCCCCACGCCACCCATGTCGACGAGGTCGAGGTCGGTGCGCTCGAGAACCCGCTCAGCAAACTCGGTGCTCAGGCCGTACGTGCCCGTGGGAATGCCGCCGGCAATCGACTTGCCAATCACCACGATGTCGGGCTCGAGGTTGTCGCGTTTGGTCATACCGCCGGGGCCGGCGGAGAAGGTGTGTGTCTCATCGATGATGAGCAGAGCGTCGTACTTTCGGGTAAGTTCGCGCACACCCTCGAGATATCCGGGTTCGGGCAAGACAATCCCGATGTTCGTCAGTGCCGGCTCAATGAGCACCGCAGCCACGTCGCCGTGCTGGAGCTGGCGTTCCAGGCCGGCGAGGTCGTTCATTTCGGCCACGCGGGACGTGACGGTGACATCGACGGGAGAACCCACGTTGCCGGGACGACTCATGCCCTCGCCGTCGGGGCCCACCACAATGAGCGACTCGTCAACGCTGCCGTGATAGCAGTAGGCGTGAAAGAGAATCTTGGGCTTGCCGGTGATGGCACGTACGAGTCTGATGGCCCAGCGGTTCGCGTCGGTGGCCGTGAGGGAGAAGCTCCACTTGTCCATGCCGAAGCGGCGCTTCAGCTCGGCACCCACCCACTCGGCGTCCTCGGTGGGCAGCATTGTGGTGAGCCCCAGAGCACTGCGCTCCCGAACAGCGGCAACGACCTCGGGTGCCGAGTGACCGGCCATTGAACCGGTGTCGCCCAGGGCGAAGTCGATGTACTCGTGGCCGTCGATATCCCAGATGCGGTTGCCGAGTGCTCGGTCGAGGTAGATCGGAAAGCCGCCAGCCTTCTTGTTCATCCAGGTCATGGGCACACTCCCGAAGAGGTGCTCGGCTCGCGCGTAGGCAGCCTGTGAGTGGGGGTTACGTTCGGCGAAGACCGTGCGTTCTCGCTCAGCGAGCGCCGCGAGGCGGGTTCGATCGATGGTGACGGTGTGCGCCGGGGCGTCCGAGGAGGTGGTCTTATGGCTCATAGTCTTTCGAGCCTAGGGGAGTGCGTTATCCGGCGGTCGCCCCAGACACGGCGTTAGGCAAGAATGACGACATGCCGCGCCGCGATGTGACCTGGACGCCAGACTTCTTGGGAAGTGACTTTGAGCAAGCAACGCTCGACCTCGGGCGCGACGACGAGGGCGACGTGGTAGCCACCCTGGTGCGCTACACGCCGCCACCGGCCAGAAGCCCACGACGTCTCCTCGGCCGCAAGCGCCTGAGCACTGAGGGTGCCGATGTGCTCTACGTTCACGGCTGGTCGGACTACTTTTTTCAGGACCACGTTGCCGAATTCTGGCAATCTCAGGGCGCGCGATTCTTTGCCCTTGACCTGCGCAAATACGGCCGTAGCTTGCGAACAGGCCAGACCCCGGGGTTTGTCAGTTCGCTCGACACCTACGACGCAGACATCGAGGCCGCACTTGAGCTCATGGGTCACGGCGCGGGCACCACCCCGAAGCGCCCGCTCATCCTGCTCGGACACTCCACGGGCGGTCTGGTTCTGAGCCTCTGGCTCAGCCGTCACCAGGGTCGCGCGCAGGCGCTGATCCTCAACAGTCCATGGCTCGAGTACCAGCTCACAGCGGCAGGTCGACAGGTGGCAGCCACGGCCCTCAAGATTAGCTCTCGAGTTGACCCCAGGGCCGCCGTTCCCAATCCAGACCTCGGTTTTTACAACAGGGCTCTCAGCAAATCACAGGGGGGCTTGTGGGAGTTCCGCGAGGAGTGGAAGCCCGCTCGGTCGTTCACGCCACGGGCAGCGTGGCTCCAGGCCGTCTTGGCCGGGCATGCGGCGGTGTCGGGCGGCCTCAACATTGAGGCTCCTGTGCTCACACTGCTATCGGCTCGAACCGTCTTTCTTCCCCGCTGGACCGAAGACATGCGCGAGGCCGATACCGTCATTGACGTCACCACGGCGGCGTCGCGTGCGGTTAAACTGGGGCGCGTGGTGACGGTGACGCATTTGCCGGGAGCGGTTCACGACGTGTTTCTCTCCGCGCCCGCGGTGCGTGCTCGTGCCTTTGCAGACATCCAGACGTGGTTGGGAGCGTATCTATGAGTGCATCGGTGACCGAGGACATGATTGTGTCCTCAACCGCAGGGCGGGTTCAGGGCGACCGCGTGGGTCACTGCGCGCGCTGGCGAGGAATCCCGTATGCGACCCCGCCCGTGGGAGACCTGCGCTACCGCTCACCCCAGCCCGCCAAGAAGTGGCGTGACGTGCGACCCGCGCTCTCATTCGGAAACGTATCCCCACAGCCCACGACCAAGATGATTCCGCTCCCGCCGCACATTGTGCAGAGCGAGGACTGCCTCAGCCTTAACGTGTGGGTACCGGAGGCTGCCCTGACCGACGGTCGCCCCCGGCCGGTCATGGTGTGGCTGCACGGCGGGGCCTACTTCATCGGGTTCTCCGCGCAACCCATCTACAACGGGCAGGCGCTCGCCGAACACGGCGACGTGATTGTGGTCACGCTCAACTACCGCCTCGGCGCGCTCGGGTTTCTCGACTTCCGCGAGTTTTTGGGGTCGTCGGCCGAGACAAACTTGGGGCTTCGCGACATCCTGTTGGCACTGCAGTGGGTGCGCGACAACATTGCTGCGTTCGGCGGCAACCCCGACAACGTCACGCTGTTTGGTGAATCGGCTGGTGGCGGTTGCGTCACCACGCTCATGACGATGCCCGCGGCCAAGGGGCTCTTTCACCGAGCCATCGCTCAGAGCCCACCCGTGACCAGCGTGTACGGTCCGAGCCGCGCCGCGATTATTGCCGGTGCTTTCCTCGAGTTGGCGGGCGTGAACCCCGATCGCGCAGCCACCGACCTACGCAAGGCCGATGCCCACGCGCTTGCGTCCCACACACTTGAGCTGCTCAATCATGTGGCCACGACCATGCCCGGCAGCGTCGCGTTCGCGCCCATCGTCGACGGTGACGTGGTGCACGAAGAGCCCATCGTTGCCTTCCAGGCGGGTCGCGCGCATCGCGTGCCGCTCATCATCGGTACCAACAAAGACGAGGCCTCGCTGTTCAAACTGATGAAATCACCGCTGATGCCCATCAGTAAGGATTCGGTTGAGCGCATGTTCGAGCTGGTGTCGGAGGACAATCCCACGGTCGATGTGACGATTAATGACATTTCGGGCGTTTACCGCGGATACCCGAGGCAGCAGGCGTGCATGGGGATTTCGCGCGACGCCGGCTTCAGAATGCCCTCCATTTGGGCAGCCACCGCGCACAGCGCTTTTGCGCCCACGTGGATGTATCGCTTTGATCAGTCGCCGCCGCTCATGAAGCTGATGGGGTTGGGGGCCATGCACGCGACCGAGCTGCCCTACGTCTTCGGCACGTTACCCACCAAGGTCGGCAAGAAGGACCTGGTGTTTCGCCTCGGCGGGCTGACCGCCGCTCGTCGCACAATGGATCGGATGCACGAGCACTGGCTGTCGTTCGCGCGCACGGGCGACCCCGAGGCGAGCGCCAGTCGGCCGTGGCCCCAGTATCGCGCGAAGACGCGTTCAACGCTCATCATCGATGTCACAGACACCGTGGTGAACGACCCCGATGCGAACGTGCGCCGCGCGTGGGGCGACGTGCCCTTCGGCTACAACTAGCCGCCGATTGAGCTTGCGGCCGCCGATTGAGCTTGTCGAAATCAGGCCTAGCGGAAGTTCACAAACTGCAACGCAACCGGAAAGTCTTCGCCCTTGAGCATGGCCATGGTCGCCTGCAGGTCGTCGCGACTCTTTGACGAGACGCGAATTTCATCACCCTGAATCTGTGACTTCACCGACTTGGGCGCCTTCTCGCGGATGGCCGCATTGACCAGCTTGGCGTTGGGCTGATCGATGCCCTCTTTCATGCGCGCCTCAATGCGGTATTCCTTGCCGCTGGGATAAGGCTCCCCGGCATCCAGCTGGCGCAGCGTGATGCCGCGCTTGATGAGCTTGGCTTCGAACACTTCGAGAACGGCCTTGACGCGCTCCTCGGAGTTGGCCTTCATCAGGAACTTCTCGCCCGACTTCTCTAGTGACGCACCAACGCCCTTGAAGTCGTAGCGCTGGTCGATTTCCTTGGTTGCCTGGTTGAAGGCGTTGTCGACCTCCATGGGGTCAACTTTGCTGACGATATCGAATGTGGAATCTGCCATGCCTCCATCGTATTCATCCCACGGGAGGATTCACGTGACAACCCCACTCGCGTCAACGGCATTCGCTTCAGATTGGGTGAGCCCTCAGGTTCTCAAC
>JBIIKT010000041.1:0-6978 GCA_044233055.1 Microbacteriaceae bacterium | reverse complement strand
CTGTCTGTGTTGGCCCTGGGCTGGATTCGGTTGCGTCGCGGTTCGCCGGTCATTCGCGTGCTCGCCCCGCTGTCTCTTGCGCTGGTGATGTGTCTCATCGTGTTCAACAAGGTGGGCTCGCCCCAGTTCATGACATGGATTGTTGCGCCGATGGTTCTCGGGCTCATCGTTGATCGTGCGCGGTTTGCTCCCGTTGCCGTGGTGGCGCTCGCGATGGCCGTTCTCACCCAGGTCTTCTACCCGTTCTACTACGACCTGATTCTGGTGGCCAACCCCCTCATGGTCGCCGTGATGACGGCGCGCAACGCTCTCGAGATTGTGGTGCTCGCCATGGCGATACACGTGCTGGCCACGGGCCACCGACGGCAAGCGGTCCGGCAGGTGGCGCACCGTCGTTGACGCGCGGGCGGGGCTGATCCCTTGCGGCGCCGTTCTGATCAGGCCCTGACCTATTGAGGAGTTACGCGTCGGTGTTGAGCAGGCGGAGCAACTGCGCACCGACCTCGTCGGATTCAATCAGGAACGCGTCGTGGCCAAACTCCGAATCCAGTGCATAGGGAACATCACCGTCGATGTTGCCCGGCACCGCCCGCGCAATGCGCTGCTGGCCGAGGAAGGGGAAGAAGCGATCCCGCACGATGCCGAGCACGAGAGTGGGCACGGTGATTGACGCCAGAACATCATCGATGTCGCCGCGTCCCCGGCCAACGTCGTGCGAGTTCATGGCATCCACCAAAATCAGATAGCTATTGGCGTCGAACCGACGCGCAAACTTGTTGCCGTGAAAATCAAGATAGCTGGCCACGGCGAACCGCCCGCCTTGACCGAGCGGGCTGATGTCACTCTGGGCCTGGCGATCGAAACGTTCGTTGAGCTCCGCCGGAGTGCGAAAGTTCTGAAAACTGATGCGTCGAGCCAAAGCCAGGCCACCGTGCGGACCATCGCCGTCGATCGCGTCGTAGTAGTTTCCCCCGCGCCAGAGGGGATCGAGCTGGATGGCCTCAATCTGAACGGTATTGAGGGCAATCTCATCGGCGCTCGTCGCTGCCGGCGCGGCGAGAATTCCGAGCCGGCGGGCACGCTCGGGGAACATGATGCCCCACTCGAGCGCGTGCATGGCACCCATGGATCCGCCAACCACTGCCGCCCATGCGTCGATGTTGAGAAAGTCCGTGAGCAGGACCTGCACATTGACCTGGTCGCGAATTGTGGTGAAGGGAAAGCGCGACCCCCATTCATAGCCATCGGGAGCCAGCGAAGCCGGGCCCGTGGTGCCCTGACACCCGCCGAGCACGTTGGGTGCCACAACGAACCAGCGATCAGTGTCGATCGCTTTACCCGGCCCAATAACGTCTTCCCACCAGCCGCTGGTTTTGTGACCGCGAGTGGCTTCGCCAACAACGTGGCTGTCCCCCGTGAGGGCGTGCAGAACCAGCACGGCGTTGTCACGCGCCTCGTTGAGGGTGCCCCAGGTTTCGTAGGCCACGCGAACGTGTGGCAGCGACTGCCCCGATTCAAAGTCATAGGCGCCGAGGTTCGCAAAGAGCCGGTCGCCGGGCGGATCGCCCTCACGCCACGCACCGGTCGCGGGCGGTTTGCCGGCGACCGAGCGAATCTGTTCGTCGGTGACAAAACTAGACGGGAGCGCGTCACCGTTACTTTGCGAATCCATTTGCTCAATCCTGCCGGAAATTATGCCGGGCGGGCGGACGTGGGTAATTGTGTTGCCCCGTAATAAAGTGAGGGGCGCACACATTTTGTTCGCCCATCCGGGTGAGCGTTCCGCCGAGAAGGGCCCCACGCTATGTTTTCTGGTTACCGGACTCGGTTCCCTTCAGGAACCTCGCTCGGTGATGCCCTCAACGGTCACCGCAACTCACTGGGGCTGTTGCGGTTGTTCTTTGCGGTGGCGGTCATTTTCTCGCACGCCTTTTTTCTCGGCGGATATGGTGGAGATCCCTCACTGGGCTGGACGCTCGGGCAAACAACGATCGGCGGCATCGCCGTAGACGGATTCTTTGCCATCAGCGGTTATCTCATTGCCAAGAGTGGCGCCACGTCAGATGTCGTTCAGTTTCTTTGGCGCCGCGCCCTGCGAATTTTTCCCGCCTTCTGGACACTCCTGCTCGTTTCGGCAGCCGTTATCGGCCCCATCTTCTGGGTATTGAGCGGAAACGCTTTCAGGTCCTATGTTTCGTTTGGCGACGGTGGCCCGTGGACATACATCACCCGCAACTGGCGTCTCACGCCAGGCCAGTACGGGATTTGGGACATCTTTGCTTCAACGACGCCCTATGGGTTGCAGGTCAACGGCAGTGTGTTCAACGGATCCATCTGGACGCTCGAGTACGAGTGGTTCTGCTACATGATCATCGCGGCCCTGTGCTTCATGGCGGCCTTGACGCGCGCCAAGATACTGGTTCCCGTGCTGACCGGTGTGTTCTTTTTATTGCTGTTCACGAACACGGTGATTCCCGGCGCGATTGGGAACATTGTGCCGTTCCTCGGCGATAACTATCGCCTCGCCTTCCCCCTCGTCTTCCTGCTGGGGTCAACGCTCGCCATGTACTCCAAGAAGGTCCCCTTCAGTGGGTGGATGGCTCTCGGCTCGCTCGCCATATTCCTGGCCACACTTCGCTGGGGCGGATACAAGCTCATTGGTGTTGCGGCTCTGGTCTACCTCGTGCTGTGGTTGGCGGCAGCTCTTCCCCGACGTTTTCAGTGGATTGGCCAGAAAAACGACTACTCCTACGGCATCTACATTTACGGCTGGCCGGTAGGACAGATGCTCGCTTTCTTTGGGTTGGAAAAGTGGGGCTACGTGCCCTACGTGGCCATCACCATCGTGGGAACCGCTGCGCTGGCGTGGTTGAGTTGGCACGGCATAGAGAAGTGGGCCATGTCCATCAAAGACTGGGGACCCGGCCGTGGCGTGCGGCACTGGGTTGACCGCATTCGCCATCGATTCTCGCGCCGCAGCACAACGTCTGCCTCTGAGTCGAGCCGGTAGCATTATCTCCATGGCCACCCCCTCTCTCGGAACCGTTCTCGTGACCGGTGGAGCGGGGTTCATCGGGTGCGCTCTGTCTCAGGCGCTTGCTGAATCCGCTGACCGCTGGGTGGTCATGGATAACATGCACCCTCAGGTGCACGCGACATCGGGCAAGCCCGACGCCCTTCACGCGTCGGCCGAGTTGATTGTGGGCGACGTCACCTCGGCGGCTGACTGGGACCGGGTGCTTGCCAGCGTGCGGCCGGATACGGTCTTTCACCTCGCGGCCGAAACGGGAACCGCGCAGTCGTTGCACGAGGCGAGCCGACACTCACGGGTCAACGTTGTGGGCACCACTGAGATGACCGATGCTTTTGGGCGGGCGGAACTGATTCCCGGCAACTTCTACCTGAGCAGTTCGAGGGCCGTTTACGGTGAGGGAACCTGGCAGCGTGCTGACGGTACCACCTTCAATCCCGGCCAGCGCACACACGCACAGCTCGACGCGGGTGAGTGGAACTTTGCCGGCGCCACCGCTCTCGCGAGCACCGCGGTCGATACCCTGCCGATGCCCACCAGTGTTTATGGAGCCACCAAACTCGCGCAAGAGCACATTCTTCGCGCATGGGTGAACGCGCACGATACCCACCTCACGATTCTTCGCCTGCAGAATGTTTACGGTCCCGGGCAATCACTCATCAACTCGTACACGGGCATTGTTTCGCTGTTCTCGCAGTGGGCCAGGGAGGGCAAGCAGATCCCGGTCTACGAAGACGGCGACATCGTGCGGGACTTCGTGTTCATCGATGACGTTGTCTCCGCCTTCGTGGCGGCTACGCGTCGGTCGCCCGAAAAAGATGAGGCACCCTTCGACGTGGGATCGGGCGAGGCATCGACGATTCTGCAGGCTGCCCAATTTATTGCTCAGTACTATTCCGCTCCCGCACCGTCGGTGAACGGCGCCTATCGCGACGGCGATGTGCGACACGCGTCGTGCTCAATCAGCCGAACCGTGACTTCGCTCGGCTGGAAACCTGAGTGGACAGTGGAGCGTGGCCTGGCGGCTCTTCAGGTCTGGATCAACGCGCAAATCGACGCCGGCAAGCCCGCCGTTGGATAACCTATCGGCGTCTGGGTCCGGCGGTGAGATGACTCATTCGCGCCGGGGGCTGGGATTCATTCTCGTCGCAACGGTTGCCTCGGGAGTTGCGGGCTATCTCGTCATGTGGCTGGTCTACCGCGTCTCCGGATCGGCGGACTATGCGCAGTTCGCCGTCTTCTGGTCTGCATTTTTTCTACTTGCCGGCGGATTCGCTGGCGTTCAGCAGGAATTCGCGCGAGCCACGACAGCACGCGCGGCGACCTCGACCTCACCAGCCGACTCGAAAACGGCGCGCGCCCGCGCCTGGGTATTCGTCCTTCTCACGGCCGGCGTGGTCATGGTGATGGCTTTCGCCACATCGCCGGCGTGGATGCCTCAAGTTTTTGTTGACCCGTGGGTCGTCTGGGCAACTCCTCTTGCGCTGGGTGCAGCAGCCTCGATTGTCATGTCGGCGACGGCGGGAAGTCTTTATGGCGTCGCTTCGTGGCGACTCATCGCAGGACTCATTGCCGGCGACGGCGTTTTGCGCTTGATTTTCATTGGTGGCGGTCTGTTGGCCGGCTGGCCGGTCGCTCTCCTTGCGTGGCTTGTCGTGATACCAGGGCCGGCGACACTAGTGATCTTGGCGGCCGTGCTTGTTCGCAAACTCCGCGGGAGGACGCAACTCGACGTGACGTACCGCGGACTCACGTGGAACGTGGCACGCACTGTGCTGGCATCTCTCGCAACCGGCGTTCTCGTCAGCGGCTTTCCTGTGGTTCTCGCTGCGACTTCGCGGGGCACCGATGCCAGCTCGCTGGGCGACCTCATTTTTGCGATCACACTGGCGCGCGCGCCCCTGATCGTGACGGTGATGGCGCTCCAGAGTTTCTTGGTGGTGCAGTTCCGAAATCGCCGACAGGGAAGCACCCGTCTCCTTCTTCGCATTTTCGGCCTCGTGGGCGCAGTCACCGTGGCGGCGTCCTTACTCGCCGCGCTCATTGGCGCACCGGTGCTTGACGCGGTGGCCGGGCGCTCCGTGGTGTTCGACCCGTGGCTCGTTCCGATCCTTGTTGCGTCGTCCGGGGCAGTGGCCCTACTCCAAGTGTCTGGCGCTTATCTGTTGAGCGATGCTCACCACGCCGCCTACTCCATCGGACTTGTTGTGGCTGCAGTCGCCACCGTGGCCCTGCTGCTCATGCCCCTCGACCTTGTCGTGCGGGTTGAGTTGGCGCTGATGGTGGCGCCTGTGCTCGGGCTCATCACCCACCTGGCTTTTGCGCTGGTGCTGCGTCGTCGCGTTCGCGTCTAGCCTGACAATCCTCGCCGCGACGGTTTAGGAAACGTCGCGGTAGGTACGGCCCAGTACATGACGCGTAAGGTTTGAGCGGGCTTGTTTGTCGCCCGACAAGATTGCTCGGGGCAATTCCATCAGCGCGTTGGCTCGTGACAGAGTGTGTGCGCGGGCAACTTTGGCGGCGCGTTTCCAACCCAGAGCATCGCATCGCGCCGCCATCTCCGTGAAGAGTTGCCGCTCCTGAGCGAACTTGGTGCCATCAAAGCCGGTGGTAGCCGAGTAGCTGGCTGAGTGGCGTCGGTAAGAGAAGACCTGCTGGTCGTCGACCACCATGGTGCCGCCGTCGAGAAGGATGTTCAGAATCATGTCGATATCCTGAACCACATTGAGGTCCTCGCGAAAGGTAAATGCCGCAATCTTCTCGGTACGCCACACGAGTGAGGGGAAGTACGTCCAGTTTCCGCGCAAGAGGCTCGTGACGAGAGGCTCGCCCGAGATCACGCTCGTTCCCGACCCCGTTGAGCGCAGGAGCGCCTTGACGCGGTCGGCCAGCGGGTGGGAGGGGTTACCGTTTTCGTTGATGACGCCAACCCCCGGCTGGATGATGTCTGCGTCAGGATGTGCGCTGATCAGTTCGGCCACGCGCTCAACGTAGTTCGGCAACATGGCGTCGTCGCAGCCCATGATCGTCACAAAGGGTTCTCGCGTGAGGCCCACGCTCTTGTTGTAGTTGCGGCTCGGCCGCAGGTTTTGCTTGTTGCGCACGTAGGTGATGCGCTTGTCTTTCAGCCCCGCCACCCATTTCCCCGGTTCAAGGTCGGGATAAACGTCGTCGACGACCGTCAATCGCCATGCGCGGCTTGTCTGTGCCAGTACGCTCTCCACGGCAATCCTGAAATGGTCGGGACGGCCATAAAACGGCATCATGATTTCGAGCGTCACAGCGACGAGCCTAGCGAAGGTTAACCGCGCAACCCCGCCGTCTCGTGAGGAGAGAGCGGGGCTGCGTCGATGCGGGAGCGGTTCTAGCTGACGTTGGCGGCGGCCGCGAGAGCCGTCTCGAGGTCAGCGATTAGGTCGTCCACGTTCTCGATACCCACCGAGAGGCGCACCAGTCCGGGAGTGACACCCGAGGTGAGCTGCTGCTCGGGCGTGAGCTGCGAGTGCGTGGTGGATGCCGGGTGGATTACGAGCGAGCGCACGTCACCGATGTTGGCCAGGTGGCTGAACAGCGAGAGGCTCTCGACGAACACCTTGCCGGCCTCCACGCCGCCCTTGATTTCGAACGAGACGATGGCGCCAACACCCTTGGGGGCGTACTTCTTGGCGGCAGCGTTCCAGGGGCTCGACTTCAGGCTGGCGTAGTTGACCGAGACAACTTCCTTGCGCTTCTCGAGCCATTCGGCAACCTTCTTGGCGTTCTCCACGTGGCGCTCGATCCGAATGCTGAGCGTCTCGATGCCCTGAATGATTTGCCACGCGCTAGCCGGGGCAATCGACGCACCGATGTCACGCAGCAATTGCACACGGGCCTTAATGATGTAGGCGATCGGGTCGCCCAAAACGCCTGTATAGCTGGCGCCGTGGTACGAGGGGTCGGGCTCGGTG